>JBBRVA010000623.1:0-5279 GCA_038247295.1 Caldilineales bacterium
ACTTAAATAATAATTGATGATGCCGGTATCTTTCTGATAGAGATATTGCCAGATGATCGAGCAATAGGACAGCGCAACCAGGACGGGAAAGAAGTAGGCGGTGCGAAAGATATATTTCAGAAAAGAGGGCATGTGACGGTTAATCAAGACCGCCAACAGCAACCCTATACCCACGTTGAGCGACACGGCCACCACGGTAAAATAGACCGTATTGAGATAGACCTTTTGCAGGCGCGGGTCAGTGAGCAAGTTGGTGTAATTCTCCAGACCCACAAATTCGGGCGGGCTGAGAATATCGTAGCTGGTCAGGCTAAACCCGATCGCCGCCAGAATTGGACCGATGATAAAGGCGGTGTAGCCGATAAAGGTCGGCAAGATAAAGAGATAGCCAGCCAGCGCTTCACGCTGACTTTCTTTGCTCAACCAAGCGGTGGAGCCGCGCTGTTTGATGGATCGTTGGGCCATTTGCATAACTCCCAGGAGACAGGTAGATAGGTAGATAGGTAGGTAGGTAGATAGGTACACATGGAGACACCACTTGTCTACTTGTCTACCTGTCTACCTATCTACCTGTGCCCGACTATTACTTATCCTTGTAACTTCTCCATCGCCACCGTCAACTCATCGTGGGCGGCATTCATGCCCACATCAGGGGCGGTTGCGCCGCTCATGATCTCGCCCATGTGGCGCATGAAGATCGTCTCCAACTCGTTAAAGTTGGCTGGGCTGGCCACCGGCTTGGTGTCATTCAAGCTTTCGTAGAAGATTTTGGCATTGGGTGGGAACTTCAAGAATTCTTCGCTCTCGGCCACCGAACGGCGCGCGGGAATCGCCACGCCCACATCCGCCGTCGCCTGAATCGTCGTCTTACTGGTCAGTTCCTTAATTAATTCCCAGGCGATATCCTGATGGGCTGTCGCTTTGGCAATGCCCCAACCGCCCACACCAAAGACCGAAGTCGATGCTGTTTTGCGCGGCCAGTAGACCACATCGAAATCTTGGAAGTCGTTGGCAATAAAGCCCTGGATCGGCCAGTGGCCCCAACCAGACATCGCCAGCCGACCGGCACTAAAGAGATTGCCTGTGTCGGTGCCTTCTACCGCCGGCGCAACGCCATGCACATGCACGAGATCATGCACAAATTGGACCGATTCGGTTACCTTGGGGTCGTTCAGATTGGATTGTGTCCAGTCATCCGTTAACTGATAGGTGCTGTTGGTCAGCAGCCAGGGGGTTAGTCCAAAGTTGAAATTGGGGATGCCAAAGCCAAAAACTTTATTGTCACCCTCACCCGTGGTCAGCGTCTTGGCGGTTTCCAGGAAATCATCCCAGGTCCAGTCGGCCTTGGGCGCTTCCAGCCCGGCGTCGGCAAAGATCTTGGTGTTATAGTAGATCACCATATTATTCCACGAGTGCGGAATATACCAAGTGTTGCCGTCAATGTTAAAGGGTGCGATCAGGGCTTCGTGGACATCATCGGTCAATTCCTTGGACGACGCGTCGGCAGAGATCACGTCATCCAGCGGCACGAGGATGTTTTTGCTTTGCAGCAGGCGCGCGCCTTCGATCGCAATGTTGATAATGTCCGGTGATTGACCGCCGGCGACCTGGGTCACAATTTTGTTGGAATATTCCGACCAGGTGGTGACCGGCGTGAAATTATCGACAATCGTGACATTGGCATGGGTTTCTGCGAAACGGGCGTGGGCGTCGGCGTAGATTTTCTTATCGGCGTCGCCGCCAAAATCGAAAATTGTGAGCGTGATGGCGCTATCCGCGGCGGGGGCGGATGCAGCACCACCAGCAGCCGGTGCCTGAGCGGCAGGGGCGCAAGCGGCGATCACCGCGCCCGCCGCCGTCATGGCCGAAAGCCGCAGCATGGTGCGGCGACTTAGTTTTTGGGTGCCTACAGATGTACTTGACATCGGTTCGTTTCCTCCTGAAACTGGATGATCAAAAGAACTGCGTTGGAATTCGGATCGCAAAAGTGGGTGGTGTGTTCAAAACAGGGAGCTTCGCGCCCATTATACTTTGATAAAATTGGGCTGTCAACCAGCTAGAAATCGATCAGGTGTTATGGGGTTAGTGATTAGGGAAACAGGTAGACAGGTAAAACAGGTAGATAGGTCGCTCTGCACCTGTGTACTTGTTTACCTGTTTCCCTGTTTCCCCGTCTACCTTTCACATCGGTTGTCTTGGCCACTAACTTGCAGTATAGTACCCACAAACAAATGCCATTTTCAGGAGCCAAACGTATGCAACTCTTTTACAACGGTGTCATCCACACCATCGATCCCAACTATCCCGCGCCAGAAGCCGTGTTGGTGGGTGATGACGGGCGGATTTCGGCAGTTGGACCACTCGATCAGCTTGATCAACCGGGTGTTATGCGCGTTGATCTGGGTGGCCGCACCTTGATCGCGGGCTTTAACGATGCGCACGTCCATGTTTCTTGGCTGGGCATGTTGCTGACGCGGCTGGTCGATTGCCGTATCCACGTCGCGCCGCATATTCCTACGATTATCGAACGCCTGGCCGAGCGCGCCAGTTCGCAGGCGGCGGGCACCTGGGTCGAAGGGATCGGCTACAACGAAGCATTGCTGCCCGAAGGCCGCCACCTGACCCGTAGTGACCTCGATCAAGTTAGCACGCAACATCCGGTTACGATCACGCGCACTTGTGGTCATATTTCTGTCGCCAACAGCCTCGCCCTCCGGTTGGCCGGCATCACGGCGGAAACACCCGAGCCACCGGGCGGTGTGATCGTCCGCGATGCGCAGGGGCAACCAACTGGCGTTTTGCAAGAAACGGCGATGACGCTCATCTCGCGCCTGATCCCAGAGCCGAGTGACGCCGAGACCGCCGCCGCGATCCGTGCGGCGATGCAGCACGAATTAAGCTTGGGCATCACCAGTGCCACCGACCCGGCGCCGACACCGGCCCAGGTCGCCGTCTACCGGCAGTTGGAAGCTGAGGGCGCGCTCACCGTACGCATCAACTTGCTGCCCAACATGCGCGAAGGTGACAAGATCAACCCTCTGCCAGAGAAGTTTGTCAGTGACACCCTGCGTATCGACGGCGTCAAATTTTTCGCCGATGGCGGCATGACCAGCGCCACCGCTGCCATTTCAATCCCCTACCGCGAGACCAATACCAAAGGTGTGATGATTTGGGAAAGCGAAGCGTTGGCCGATCAGATGTGGGCGGCGCATAGCAACGGTTTCCACATCGGCACCCACGCCAATGGCGACGTGGCCCTAGAGCAGGTGATCCGCACCTACGAACTGATCAACGAACGCCAGCCGCGCCCAGATCTGCGTCACCGCATCGAGCACCTAGCGCTGCCCACACCCGATCATCTGCAACGTTGCGCCAAACTAGGCGTGATGGCTGCCACACAGACGGTTTTCTTGCCGGCGATGGGGGCCACGTTTCGACGCTATATGCCAGAAAGTTACTATCCGCGTGCCTATGGTGTACGCGCCATGCTCGACGCCGGGCTGACCGTTGCGCTGAGCACCGACGCGCCGGTCGTGCCCGACGACAACCCGTTGATCGGGCTGAAAGCCGCCATCGATCGGCTCGATCATGCCGGCAACACGCTGGGTGCAGAGCAAGCGATTACGCCAGCGCAAGCGCTCTACGCCTACACGCAGGCCGGTGCAATTCTTAGCGGCGATCAAGCCAATCGCGGCAGCATCACACCGGGAAAATGGGCCGATCTGGTCGTGTTGAGCGGAGATCCGCTGACGACACCGGCAGAAGCCATGTTGAGTTTGGTAGTCGAACAGACTTATGTGGGTGGTGAGCTCGTTTACGAACGGGTGGGGTAAGCAACGATCAAGCATCAAGGCACAGGAAATCAACCATGGCTCACAAAAAACCAACGCAAGCGAACATCGATACCGTTTTACAGGCGGCGGATGGCAATATCCGCGCCCACGTCAAAAAGCTGGGGCCGCTGGCTGGGTTGGCGGTGGGCATTGTCCACCACGGTGAGCTTGTTTACACCTATAACAGCGGTTTTGCCGACATCAAGCGTGGCACGCCGATTACATCGGACACCGTCTTTCGCATCATGTCGATCTCCAAGACTTTTACCGCCGTGGCGTTGATGCAACTGTGGGAGCAAGGCAAATTTCAATTAGATGATCCGGTCAATCAGCACCTGAAGGCAATTCGGGTCGAGCACCCCGACTTAAACGCACCGCCGATCACCATCCGCCATCTGCTGACGCATACCTCTGGCATTGGCGAACTGCGCAAGGTGGAACCGCACTGGCTGCTGCGGCCAGAGCGGATTGTGATGGAAGTTTTGAGTGTGCGCGATCTAGAGCAAGTGCAACCTTTGCCCACCTATTATCAAGGCAAAATAAACGCCGAAATCTATCCAGGCGTCAAATGGTGTTATTGCAACCATGCCTTTGGCGTGCTGGGTCAACTAGTGGCCGATTTGAGCGGCCAACCGTTCGAGCAATATGTGATCGAGCACATCTTCCAACCCCTCGGGATGACGAAATCGGACTTGTTCTTGAGCGATATTGTGCGCGACAGGTTGGCGACGGGCTACATGTTCGAGAAAAACGGATTCAGGACCGTAGAAGATAAGATTGGCTATCAACACGTCGTAACCGCGGGTGCGTCTAACATCTATTCCAGTGTCAATGATATGCTGTACTATGTGGCAGCGCTGATGAACGGCGGCGCCAATCAGAATGGGCGCATCCTGCAGCCAGAGACGCTGGCGATGATGTTTGAGCCGCATTTCCAGCTCGACCCG
This sequence comes from Caldilineales bacterium, assembly GCA_038247295.1. Classification (GTDB taxonomy): domain Bacteria; phylum Chloroflexota; class Anaerolineae; order Caldilineales; family Caldilineaceae; genus JAPLGZ01. The sequence goes on from JBBRVA010000623.1 coordinate 4,781, forward strand.
CGGCTGCCTGGCCAGGGACTGGCCTTTTTCCTGCGCGACCTTGGCGGTCATCGCACGGTTGGGCATGGCGGCGGCTGGCCTGGCTTTATCTCGCGTATGCTGGTCGCGCCCGACGATGGCTTGGCGCTGCTCGTCTTTACCAATACGTCCAACGGCGCACCCGGCCAAATTGCAACCGATCTGCTGCGCCGACTGCTTGATCTGCCCGATCAAATCGCGGCCTTGCCCCAAAGCGAAATTGCCGAACAACCACATTTGTGGGGAGAAATCTGCGGCCACTATGGGCCGACGCCCGGCTTTAATACCAACTTTCGCCACTGGAGCGGAATGGGGGCGGCAGTAGAAATCTTTGTCGATGGCAACCATCTAGCAGTGCGCTCACCCGAGGGTTTGTTCAAGCAGCCGGTGCAACTGCATCCAGCCGATGGCGACGACCCGCTCGCCTTTGCGGCGGTGATCTACGATAATTTGCAGAAGCTCGTCTTCAAACGCAATGCCG
>JBBRVA010000624.1:0-5275 GCA_038247295.1 Caldilineales bacterium
GTTGTAGATCAAGTCGTTGTCACTACAGCTAACTTCGCCAGTTGGCGCTGGCTGATATTCTGGCGCGTGCCAGTCGGCAGGAGGCTGCGGTTTGACGCCATCCGGCGCTTGCCAGCCTGGCGCTGGTGGTTGCCAACCATCGTCTGGACGCGGCATTGGGCCACCTGTGCCACCCGGCTGCGGTGTGGGGCCGGTCAGCGCGATGGCGTCAAAGTTGACATCTAGCTCTTCACCAGAAACGCCCCATTTCTTCCAGACGCGAATGAAAACTGTGATAAAGTCTGCTTCGGCCATGATCTTGGTCGAATAATCGCTAAAGCTGCCCGGTGCGGTGCGCGCGTAATAGGTATCCCAGTTGACATCGGTCCAGTTCGTCACGGCGTTCCAATCGCCCTTGCCGCCCGGTGTCCAGCCGACCTGGACGCGATAGCGCCACGGATCGCCATCTAGCACCGTGGTGCGGATCATGCCGCGCATACTCAGCGTATATTCGGCCCAGTCTACCACGCGCACAGTCTGATAGATACCAGCATAGCGATCCCCGTCGGGGGCAGTGATGCCTTTGGCGTTGAGTTCAAGCAACTGGCTATGCTCACCTTCGGCCACGACAAGATCCCATTGGTCGTCGTAAAAGCCATAGTTGGCTGCGCCGCCGTTGGTAAAACATTGCCAGCCCTGCCCTACCATGCCGCACCCGGCCTGGCTAGTAAAACCGCCTTCAAAGCCACCGTTGCGCAGCACGTTGGCGTTCGATGCGCTGGTTGTGCTGGCAATAGCCAATGTGCTGGCGACAATCAACAAGGCGCCAACCACACTAACCAGCCGGCGTCCTCCCCCTGGCATACGGAGCCGCCCGGGTCGTCCCCGAGTGCGCTCCCAATAATGACGAATAAAAGCTTGCATTACTCTCTCCCTCCTGATTTCAACATTGGTAGAACGCTCATCTGTGCAAAGCGCGTAAACACATTATTTTCAAAACGGCAAAACACTGGTTTGCACACTTTGCACAGATGAGGCCTAGTAGAAATAATTCTCAGGCTTCACGCTGCGTTACCTCTGGTGAAGAACCTCCATAATAGGTTATTTTGGGTGATTATAGCATTACATTTTTCAATGCGCAAGGGTCAATTTTTTCAATAAATTTTTTTTATCGATGACTATCCGAATCGCAAGAAGCACAAATTTAGACCAAATTGCAGCCTAAAAGTCAGTATACGAAATAGAAATTATTCGCTTAGTTTACAATTTAGGTAGGTTGGGTTCGTGTTTAGAGAAAGCAAAAAGCGAGAGGGAAAATTGTCGTTGAACAATCAGAAATTCACGGTAGAAGCGAGGCGATTGCGGTCAACTAGAGGAGAAAGATTGATTTAACTATACGAATTCAGCGAAAAGGCTATGTATCCCGATTTTTCAAATCGGAGGCCCGATTTAAAAAATCGGGATACATGCAATTGGGGTAGGTTAAAGTAGCTCGGGCAGATTGTGCAGCGCCTGTTCAAGCACCAACACGGCCCGCCAATATTCTTCCAAGTGGATATGTTCGTTGGGGGTATGATCCAAGTCGCTGTCACCGGGACCGTAGGCCAAAATCGGACATCCCCAGGCTGGGCCAGCGACATTCATATCGCTGGTGCCCGTTTTGCTGACAAAGGCTGGCCGCGCGTCGGGGGCAATTTCGCGAATTGCGGCGAGAAAACTGCGCACCAGAACGCTATTACGGTCGCAGCGCCAGGGCGGTTCGTGGGCATACATGCGGAGCGAAAGAGTGATGAGGGGGCCTTGTAATTGGTGATTGGTCATTGGTAATTGGTGATTGGGTGATTGGGCAATTAGGGGAGTGGGGATGGAGGCATTGAGGCGTTGCGCGGCCCAGGCGAGCAGTTCGGCGCTGAAGGCATCTGGAGCAAAACCGAGCGGGAGGCGGATGCCAATTTGGGCGTGGACGTGGTCGTGCATGCGTTCGTCGGTAGATGTGTTGATCGCACGCAAGCTGGGCGTCAGTTGCTCGTAGACCTTTTCTCGACCTTGATTAAAACGCTCAGCATAGGCGCTGATCCAATTCCACAAATCCACGGCCATGGTCGCAACACTGGCATCGGGACCGGCCGTGTGCGCCATCGGTTGGCTGGCTTCGATCTCGACCAGAATCCGCCCTTTGTAGAAGAGGGTGACACGCCGCCAACTGCTCGGTTCCCCAATGATGCAGGCCGTAGGAAGCGGCTCGTTTTGCCCATCGAAACGGGCGCAGATAAAACGGGCGCCCTTGCTGGTGGCATACTCTTCTTCCACCGCCCCCACAACCACCAGGCGCACATTATGCGCATGCGCCCACGCCGCGCCCAATTTGGCCACGGCCGCCACAAAGGTGGCTAGGGGCCCCTTCGCATCGACACTGCCCCGCCCATAAAGTACAGGACCATTGGCGCTCGCTTCAATTCGCACGGGGATATTGCCGGGGACGGTATCGATATGGCCTAATAGAACAATCGTGTGGGGGGCGTTTTCGGGTCCCATCTCGCCAACAGCGTTACTGGCATCATCGACAAAGGCCCGTTCATAGCCGAGTGCGTGCATCTGTTCGACCAACCAGGCGCTGGCTGCCGCTTCCTGGCGCGAGAGCGAAGGGACAGCCACGAGGCCGCGCAATAATTCGTAAGCAATTGATGGATCAAGCATGTCAAGTCCTCAAATAGGTACATTAGGATCTAAGTTGTTAGGTTTTTGAGCAAACAACAAAATTTACCGCAAAGGCGCAAAGAGCGCAAAGAAAACTTAGGCATCCTTTGCGCTCTTTGCGCCTTTGCGGTAAAAAGCTTTAACGTTAACGCTTCCGCTTTGCCATCAGCGCCGAGATTGGTTACACTGATCTCATGCACTGGTGTGTGCAAAATCCAACAAGTGCAAGGAATGGTAAATTATGCAAAAGTTACCGATTGGCATTCAGCATTTTGCTCATCTTCGTGAGCGGAATTATCTATATATAGATAAAACCCGCCAAATTTTTGATTTGATCAACGCCGGTGAGTACATTTTCCTCTCTCGCCCGCGACGCTTTGGCAAGTCTTTGCTCACAACGACGCTCCAAGAAATTTACCGCGGCAATCAGGCATTGTTCAAAGGTCTCTGGATCGAAGATAAAATTGATTGGCAACCACATCCGGTCATTTTGATCAACTTTAACGCCCTCAATTACCTCGACATGCCCCTGGCCCAAGCGCTGGCCAAACATATGGATGAACTGGCCGCGCAGAACAAACTGACGCTTACAGAAACCGACTACAAAGGCAAATTTCGCGAGCTGATCAGCCGCCTGGCCGAACACGGCAAGGTTGTGTTGCTGGTCGACGAATACGACAAGGCCATCACCGATTTGCTTGAGAATGATGAGAAGGTGCAGGAGCACGTTGCCACGCTCAAAAATTTCTACTCGGTGCTCAAAGCACCCGAAGCCGCCAACCTCGAATTCACCCTCCTAACCGGCGTCTCTAAATATGGCAAAGTCTCCGTCTTCTCCGATCTTAACAATTTGCTCGACGTGACCATGGATCCTCGTTTTGCCACGCTGCTTGGCTACACGCAGGAAGAGCTAGAGCGAGATTTTAGCGGGTATATTGACCGCCTTGCCACCACCTATCGTATGAACCACACCGACATGCTTGAACGCATCCGTTTTTGGTACAACGGCTACTCGTGGGATGGCGTCAATCGGGTCTATGTACCATTCTCGACCCTGGTTTTTCTCGAACAACAACGCTTTGCCAATCACTGGTTCTCTACCGCCACACCCAGTTTTCTGATCAAGTTGCTGCGCAAAAAACAGATCCCGGCTTATGAAATCGAACAGATTCGAGGCGGAACCGCGCTCCTAGACAGCGCCGATGTCAACAATATTAGCGTCCAATCTCTGCTCTTTCAGACGGGCTATCTGACTGTCAAAGCATTGCGCACCACCTTTAGCGGTGAAACTCAATACCAACTTGGCTATCCGAATTTCGAGGTGGCCCATGCCTTCCAACAGTATTTGTTAGCCGATTATTTGGGTAGTTCGGTTGGCGGTCTGGCTGGCACCCTGTTGGCACGCCTGGAAGAAAGTTTACAAACAGAAAATGTCGCTGGTTTTGTCGCCACACTCCAATCCATTTTTGCCAGTATTCCCCATCAACTTTTCTTGCCTCAAGAGGCTTATTATCATTCGGTAATTTATCTTGTTCTCAAACTACTGGGCTTCAATATTCTTGCAGAATTGATGACTAACCTAGGCCGCATTGATGCCGTGCTCGAACTGCCCAACGCCGTCTATATCCTTGAATTCAAGATGACCACGGCTGAAACTGCCATCCAGCAAATTCGGGATAAACAGTATGCTCAGCCGTTTCGCACGAGTGACAAACCGATTATCCTGTTGGGCATTGCTTTCGACAAGGATAGTCGCAACATTTCGATTGGGCAACCGAGCGGATCTGATACCAACAACGGACCGGTACTAGGATCGAGCAGTGTGCCACTTTCATCACATCACCGCGTTAAGCGGGCAACACATCTGCAATCGCGCGCACGCCAATCTCGATCTCGGCTTCGCTAATGATCAAGGGCGGCAAGAGGCGCAACACATTCGCACCGGCTGGCAAGGCGAGGACGCCTTTATCTTCCATCAATGCTTTTAGATAGGGACCCACCTTTTCGCGCAATTCTATAGCCACCATCAAACCCACCCCGCGCACCTCGCGCACAATCGTGCGATCGTGCAGGGCTTCGCCCAGTTGTTGGCGTAGAAATTCACCCATTTGGGCGCTGCGTTCGATTAGGTGTTCATCTTGGTAGACTTGCAACGCGGCCAAGCCGGCGGCACAGGCCAGCGGGTTGCCGCCAAAGGTGCTGCCGTGGGCACCGGCATAGAGGCTGGCCTGCACCTGATCGGTATAGGCCAATCCACCCATCGGAAAGCCACCGCCCAGACCCTTGGCCATACAAATGATGTCGGGCTGCAGATCAAAATGTTGATGGCCAAACCATTTACCCGTGCGGCCAAAACCGGTTTGGATTTCGTCGATAATCAACAGCGCGCCACGCGCGCGGCAGATGCGTTGGACGCCCTGCAAAAACGCGGCATTGCCCAGGTTAACGCCACCCTCGCCTTGCACCGTTTCGACAAAAACTGCCGCTGTCGTCTCATTAACCGCGGCAGCGAGCTTGGCCAGGTTGTTATAGGTGACATGCGTCACATCGAGCATCGGCTGGAACGGTTCGCGGTATTTGGGCTCCCAGGTAAGCGACA
>JBBRVA010000625.1:0-5268 GCA_038247295.1 Caldilineales bacterium
GGAAACACCGATGATTGTCGATCACACCAATGATACTTTACGTTTGATAAACCAGGAAGCGCAAAAACGCGACTTGCCATTCACGGCGCAGAAGTTATCGCCGATTCTAGACGACACCTTCTGGGTCAATCTATTGGGACGCGGCTACCCAGCGCCAAACAGCGGTTTTCGCTGGTGTACCGAAAGACTCAAGATCAACCCCTCGAATCGGTTCATCCTCAGTAAAGTGGCTGAGCATGGCGAAGTCATTCTCATCTTAGGTAGTCGGCGTGGGGAAAGTTCCACGCGCGACCAAGTAATTAACATGCACCGGGTTACTGGTCAAAAGCTGGCACGGCATGGCCAATTACCTGGGGCTTGGGTCTATATGCCAATCGAGAATTTCACCACCGACGATATTTGGACCTATCTGATTCAGGTAAAATCGCCCTGGGGCGGCGATAATCGCCAACTTTCGGCGCTTTATCGCTCGGCGCAAGATGGTGAGTGTCCACTGGTGGTCGATACAACCACGCCTTCTTGTGGTGGCGGCCGCTTTGGTTGTTGGGTCTGCACCGTGGTGCAGCGCGACAAATCGATGGAAGCAATGATTGATAGCGGCGAAGATTGGATGATTCCTCTGCTGGAATATCGTGATTGGTTGGCCTCTACCCAAAATCCGGACGTTAAACCGGTGCAGCGAGAATTTAAAGGCCGCGATGGTCGGATCAAAATTACCGAAGATGGCCGGCTTCGCTACCGCACCTATACGCTAGAATTCTCGAAAGAGATGATACGGCGGTTGCTGAAGGCACAACGAGAAGTACAGGACCATGAGCCAGAATTTATGTTAATCGGCACCGACGAACTGCGAGCGGTTCGCCACCTATGGCTGACGGAGCGGCAGGATTGGGAAGATTCACTGCCTGCTATTTACACAGAAATGACCGGACGCACGCTCGAATGGGAGCAGAATGACGCCTATACACCAGGCCAGGTCGAAGCCGAACTTATCCGTGACTTAGGTGCGGAGTTTGATGTGCCGCCGCAACTATTACAGAAGTTGTTGGACGCTGAATGGCAAAATCAAGGCATGCGCCGGCGCACGTCAATTCACAAGCGCATTGAGAAGATTTTTGATGAGGATTGGCGCACGCGTGAGGAGATTCAGATGGTGATGCAGGAGCGGCGCGAGCTGTACAATCCAAGCGATGCGGGCGAAATCGAATGATCCTTCGTAAAGTTAAGCTCACAAATTTTGGTATTTACAACGGCGAGCAAGAATTTGACTTGCTGCCATTGCCAACGGCCCAATTTAACCGACCAATTATTTTCGTGCGCGGCAAAAACGGTGTGGGTAAGAGTACGTTAGTGACTGCCATCCGTTTGTGCTTACACGGCGCCTTAGCGCTTGACCAACGAGTGGCACAGCAGGAGTTTGATGATTTTCTACTCCGGCAGATTCATCGTTATCCAGACGGTGGTGATCAGCCGACGGCAGCTAGTGTCGAGGTGCAATTCGACTATGTCAACCTGGGTAAGAAGGTGACATACCGAGTTGTGCGGGCATGGAACAGACAAGGTAACCGGGTTGTCAAGCAATTATCGATCTGGGGCAATGATGAACCATTATCCGATGGTGGTATGGAACAGAGCGAAACATGGCTGCGCGAGTTGGTGCCACCAGGCGTCTTAAACCTCTTTTTCTTCGATGGGGAAAAGATTCAGACCCTCGCCGAAGATAGCGACCACAGCCACCTATTACTTGCCGAAACGGTGCGGAATTTACTCGGCTTGGATACAGTGGAGCAACTGGGCAAAGACTTGGATTTGTACATTGCCCGCCAGCGCACACATAGCCAGGTTCTGCATTTGCAAGAAGAATTGGAAATGCTGCTTGTAGAAACCACTGCTTTGGAAGCGCAGTTGGTTGATAGTGGCCAACGACAACTCGAATTAGAAGCCAAAGTCGGTGCGAGCCAGGCTTTGATTGCGGCTCAAGAAAGGCGAATTTCTGCCGAAGGGGGCAAGTTTGCCAGTGAACGTGAAGAGCGGCTGGCCCAACGCCAAACATTAGAAGCCGAGATCGAAGCCTTGCGGCGGCAAGTGGGCGAGCTGTGTAGCGGTCTGCTGCCCTTTGCCATCGTTCCCAAAATGCTTCAGGCCGTCTCGAATCGCTTGGAACGCGAGTATGAAATTACGCAGGAACAGATAGCGCAACAAGCCCTGGAACGGCGACTGGGCCAGCTTGCAGTGCGCTTGCGTAGCCCTGAATTCTGGTCTACTTTTGAGGAAAAAGTGGATGCCCAATTGCAAGCAACACTGCTGACGCAGATTACGGCTGAGTTGCAAACAGCTACTGGGCCAATGGCGGCAGCAACCGAACCGTTGCTCTTGCAGGTTTCCGACAAGGAACGCAGTACACTACAAAGTTGGATCGGGCAGGCGCTGGATCAAACCCCGCAGCGCTTTAGTGAAGCGATCAGCTTACTGAATGAGCGCGAAACTCAGTTAGCAGAGGTGAAAGCTGCTTTAGCGCGCACGCCAACGGTCGAGAGTATCCAGCCGCTGCTCACCCAGTTGCACCAACTGCACCATCAATTGGGTGGGCTGGAACATGAACATAAGCGTGTGCGTGATGAACAGCAAAGACTGGCTTACCGCAAAGACCAAGTGAGCATGCAACGGCAACGCATTCGCGATCAGATCGATGCTCATGAAAAGGAAACAAGTCGTATTTTCTTGGCATCCAGAACACAAAAGGTGTTGGAAGCCTATCAGGCACGCGTGACGGCGCGCAAGATTAGCCACCTAGAAACGTTATTGGTCAACCGATTTAATCAGATTTGTCGCAAAAAGAACTTTCTAGACCGTGTGCAGATCGATCCCCAAACCTTCCAGACGACGCTTTTTCGGCTGGGCAAAGAGTTTAGCCGTAAACAACTCTCCGCTGGCGAGAATCAGCTTTTTGCGATGGCGACCCTATGGGCGCTGCGCGAAGTCTCTGGTCGCCCTATGCCCGTGATTGTCGATACGCCGCTGAGCCGACTCGACAGCGAACATCGTATTAGCATGATGCAGGAGTTTTTTCCCTTTGTTAGCCAACAAACGTTGATTCTAGGCACCGATATTGAGCTGGATGATGAGTTGTACCGCTATTTACAACCTGCAATTTCACACACCTACGAGCTGCGCTTTGATCCAGTGCAGGGTACAACCAGCGTTGAGCATACGATTCCGCAGCCCGATCCCAGACCCTCTATCTTGATCGAACAGTTGACATTATTATGAATTACTATCGCTTGCGCTTTGGCGAAGAAGCCTCTAGAAAATTGAGCCAACTCAAAGGCAAAACTGGGTTAACACCCAATATCCTGGCGCGTATTGGCTTCTGCATGTCGATCAACGATCCAACCCACCTAATCTCACGGATTATCTACCTGAGAGTGATCGCGAGATTGACCGCCATACATTGACAGGCGCATGGGATAGCTTGTTTCTTGTTTTGCTCAAGGAACGCTGCCAGCAAGACGGTTTCGGTGAAGAAGATTGGTTTGTCCAGTTCAAAGAACATATGAATCGAGGTGTGCTACTGCTGGACAAACGCGTGCGCTCACTCAACGACTTGATTCATTTGTTGCCGTCAGGTTATCGACCCTCGGTTAATGGAGATGCAGCTGCGAATGGGAAGGTGAAACATGCCGTCTGAACGCATTTATTTGGACTACAATGCCACGACGCCAGTTGACCCACGTGTGCTACAGACGATGTTACCCTATTTTACTGAGATTTTCGGCAATGCGGCCAGCAATGACCATGAATTTGGCATCGAAGCCAAACACGCAGTAGACAAAGCTCGCGAACAAATAGCGGACGCGATTAACGCCTTACCGGACGAGATTATCTTTACCAGCGGCGCGACTGAAGCTGACAACATTGCCCTTTTTGGCGTGGCGGAGAAATATGCCGCCAAAGGCAATCACATCATTACCTGCGTCACCGAACACAAGGCCGTTTTAGATAGTTGCCAACGGTTAGAAAAATTGGGCAAACGCGTCACCTATCTGCCTGTCGATCAATATGGGCGTATACATCTGGATGAGCTGCGCAAAGCGATTACACCAGAGACGATCCTGATTTCGATTATGGCCGCCAACAATGAGATCGGCACCCTGGCACCGGTGGCTGAGATTGGCGCGATTGCTGAAGCGCATGGCGTGCTCTTTCATACGGATGCGGTGCAGGCGGTGGGGCATATTCCCGTTGATGTGCAGGCGATGAACATCCACATGATGTCGCTGTCCGCACATAAAATGTGTGGACCGAAAGGCATTGGCGCGCTTTATCGACGGCGCAGCAATCCACGCGTGCAACTAGAGCCGATTATTTATGGGGGGGGACATGAGCGCGGGCTGCGCTCGGGGACATTGAATGTGCCAGCCATTGTTGGCTTTGGCGAAGCGTTGGCACTAGCACAGCAGGAGATGGGCGAAGAGGATGAGAAGTTTCGGGCTTGGACCCGGCATATGTATCACCGCCTTGTCCATGAAGTGGGCGGCATTGAATTAAACGGCCACGCGAACGAACGTCTGCCGCACAACTTGAATGTGAGCATGGCCGGCGTCGAAAGCCGCGCTTTGATTGTGAAGCTTAAGGATGTAGCGCTGGCGACCGGCTCCGCCTGTACTTCAGCCAAAGTCGAGCCGTCGCATGTGATTCAGGCGCTTGGCTTTGGTGATGACCGCGCGCATAGCGCAGCGCGAATTAGTGTGGGACGTTTTAATACGGATGAGCAAATTGATCAGGCAACAGATCAGATTGTGACTGCCGTCCGTGAACTGCGCCGTTTATCCTCTTCAATAAGAAATTAAACCTGGGTGGCGCAGCGCAGAACAATAGCGAAACCATGAAAGCAATCCATTACGACGCCGAAGGCGATATTCTGTCAGTGACGTTCAGTGAAACCAATGAGCAGAAACATACCGGGATTGAACTTACCGACAACATTGTGTTGTACTATAATCCAGATACAGAAAAGCCGCTGAAGCTAATTTTGTTGAGTTATCAAGCCTTGCTAGAAGCGAGCACGCAAGCACCGATTTTACTCGATGGATTGGCTCAGGCGCCAGTCAAAGTGCAAGCGACGGTAACGGCTTTGCTGCAACGTGCGCCGCTGACGGCATTTTTGCAGTTAGCCGGAGCGCCAGGGAAAACTCCGCTGACCAGTCGGTTACACGAAATTTTTACCCCAGACACTTTGCAGACAGTTTTAGCAAGCTGATGTTTGAA
>JBBRVA010000626.1:0-5255 GCA_038247295.1 Caldilineales bacterium
CAGGCGGCCTGGGGCCAGTCTGCTGCCGCCGAATTTGAAGATATTGATCCAGCCACGAGCACGCTGGTCCGACGCCGCGATCTGGCGACTGGTTCCCTGGCGCTTAGCGATAGTGGTGATGAAGTGGTGCTGCTGAATCCGACCGGTGAAGTCGCGGATGCGGTTGCATTTGCCAACGGGGATTATGCGGCATTGGCTTTGATTGGCGAGCTGCGGCCGGCTACGGGCGACTCACTCCAACGCGTGCCAGGCACTAACTTCCCCGCTGCGGTTGATCTGCGCCACCGCTTTCTCTACGCCCCGCCGAATCCGTTTGCGCGGCTGAGCTTGCCAACGGCGCAAGCACATACCAATCCTGACCTGGGCCAAGGCCTGATGGCCGTTTGGGGATCACTTGGCGCGCACAGCAACTTCAGTGCCGGTTATACGGCCCCACCGCACTATTTGACGGCTGCGGCGGCCGCTCAGGCGTTAGACTTTGCTGCCATTGCCGATCCAGCCCTGATAACACCCTTGGACGATCAATCCAACTTATTACAACTACCCGCCTGGTCGTGGACTGATGGCGAAGGTGGAGAGGCGGTTATTTATAGCCGCGCCCTGTCAGCCATTGCCAATCAAGCGGCCCTGTTCGACTTACTGGCTGGGCAGGAGATCCTGGTCCAATGGCAAGCCAGCCCGTTACCATCCATCGCCATTGCAGCATTAGCCGCCGATGATATCAGCGCCCCTGCCAGTGTGGACACTCTTTACAAACGTTGGCTTGATAGCGGCCAGCCATTTTTGCCCGCGGGCAATGCGAACCCGGATCTGCCCGGCGCAGTCGATCCAGCACCTCGTTTCACCGGTTTGGCGGTGACAAGTCTGGACGAAGCCGCGCTGCTGGATGCCCTTGCTGCTCATCGCGGTTGGCTAACCAACGCCCCTGGTCTCTGGCTCACCGTACAGGCAGAGCTTGACAATGGCGAACGCTATTGGATGGGATCTACGCTGGCGCCCGCTAACGACATTACGTTGCACATCACTTACGGCGACCGCAACGGTGATATCGCTGGGCTGGCCGTCTGGCAAAATAAGGCGCCAATCTACCAGTTCGATGCAGCAACACCCACTGGTGATTGGGAAGTTTCCCTGCCCGCTGTGCCCAATAGTATTTTATATTTGGTAGCGACTCAGGCCGACGGTGATTTTGCCATCACGGCGCCCCTACGTGTGACCGCAGGTGATAGTGGTATAGTTCTCATCAATGAGGTCTTGCCTGCCCCTATCACAGATAATAATGGCGATGGGGATGTGGATGGCAATGACGAATTTATCGAACTCTATAATCCGGGTCGCCAGCCAGTAGCGCTCAACGGTTGGCAACTGAGTGATCGGCTTGGTGATGAAGTTGACGGTCGTCACTTTACTTTTGGGGTGGGGCGAGCGATCAATGGCGGTGAGCGCTTGCTAATCTGGCGTGTCGAAAGCCGGATCAACCTCAATTTGCAAGACGACTACGTGCGGCTAATCAACGCCGATGGGGTCGAAGTGGACCGCATTGCTTGGGCACAAAGCCCGGATCATGGCTTTTCGATCAGTCGGCTGCCCGACGGCAAGGCTTGGGTGCGGGGGACTGAAATTACACCCGGGCGTACGAATGGCCAACCAGAGCCAGAAGATGACGATTCTGATGATAAACATTCGGATGATGATTTGCCGCCACCTGGGCCAACCCTGGAGCCGACGTATGGGCAGGCCGGTGGCGCACCTAATTCCATTGCGCAGTCTAAGCTCGCTGGTTTGGACGCATGGGTGGAGTTTCGCGCTGTGGTAATTGCACCGCCGGGGCTTTACAACGCCACGATCTACGTTGCCGATCCAGCGCCCACGGCAGATGGTCCGTATGCCGGTATTGGCATCAACGTCTACTTGCGCCGGGGCGATTTTCCCACCTTGGCTGCAGGCGATCAGGTATTGGTACGCGGCGTTTTGAAATCTTTCCGCGGCGAAATGGAGTTAGAGATGGCCAGCGCCGAGCAGATCTGGCGCATTGGTCCTGGCACGCTGCTGCAACCGCTGCCCGTCACGGTGGCCGACATTGGTGAGTCGTTGGAAGGACGCCTGGTGACCTTGGATGGCGTCGTAAGCCGTTGGCAGGGCGACAGCATCTACCTAATCGATCCGGCGGCGCCCTTTGCCGAACCGGTACGTATCACCATTCGCAGCAGCCTAAGCTGGAAACGCCCCTACGTGAATGTCGGCGATCGCTTTCATATCACAGGTGTCGTAGGCCAATTTGCGAGTGCTGCGCCTTGGAATGGTGGTTATAGAGTATTGGTTCGGTACAAGGAGGATTTGGTCAAGATCAAGCAATAGTGAGCTTTGTCGACATCTGGAGTCTTGCTGCTCTGTACAATGCCGTGTTCGGAATGATAACCGGTAGTTGTCGGTTACAGCAGAGAATGTAGCCCACTCGGGTGACCTTTTTAATTGGTGAAATTTAAGAAATTTAATTGATGAAACTCTCCAGATAGCGTAGAGAAATCCCGTGGTTTATGCGATATACCTGCGCTCCATCCAGATAGTTTTTATCTGTGCGCAAAAAAGAGTGCCAGGTCAATGCGACCTGGCACTCTTTTCGTTTAGATGGAATAGCGATGGAATATCATATGCAGGGTACGTTAGCCAGCAGATTTGGGCAAGTTCATTCAGACTTACTCTGATCCATTTTCTGCATCGACAAAGACAGCCGTGGTGCGCGCCGGAACGCGGAAGACGCCCGTAGCGGCATCGAATGTGGCCTGCTGCACCAGTGTGTCGGTGGTCGAATTCGCCTGGACCGGATGCAGACTCAGGGTAGCATCCTGCAAGCTTGCTGCGCTAAAAGTCTGGGCTTCGTCGCTGGCGTTGAAGAGCACCACAACCAGATCATAGTTCGGATCGAGTTCGGGCAAGCCGTCTATCTGATCGGCCAGGCTCATCACAATCAGGCCAGGAATCTGGTCCGGACCTGTATTTTCAAAATGGAGGCGGGCCATCACATCCGCTTCAGTTTGTAGGCGAAAAAGAGGTGAACTCTTGCGAATCGCCAACATCGTCTGCAAATGGTTGAACGCATTCACGATATCGGTTGGGCTGGGCTGAAGCGCCGGGTTGGCCAGCAACGGCGCGATTAGTGGCCAGTTATCGCCGTTGTCACCCTGCGGCGGCAAACCGACACCCCAGTTGTTGGATTGATAAGTAAAGTCCAACTTGTTAAACCAGTCACCCGAATTGTAACTGTTGCGATCGGCCGACTTAGAGCGTAGCAGCTCTTCCCCAGCGTGGATAAAGGGCACGCCCTGGCTCAACACGGTGAAGTCAAGCCCCATATTTTGGGCTCGCACCCGATCGGCCATGGTCGTGCGGAGCGGATGTTTGTACTGGCTGATGTCAAAAAGCGTCTGGTTGTCGTGCGCGGCAACATAGACAATGTGCTCCTGCGGATCTTGCGTGTAACCGGTTGGGCTGCCGTTATAATCAATCTGCGCTCCTTTGACCCGGTTGCCGTTGCGATCTGTAAACTCAAAATCGGCCAGGTTGCCGGCCAACCCGACACGAATTTGGTCGGCGGCCAGCAACAATTTGGCTTTCTCCGTGGCACGGCCAGCGTTGTTGGCATTCGGGTCGTAATAGAGGCCGTTGATCAGGCCTTGGTTGGTAATCAAGGCTGCGCCACCGTCGAACGGCCCGCCGCCACGCACCGCGTCGCGTAGCCGGTCGTTAAAGGTGCCAATGCCGGTGCCGGGCAAGTTAAACTGAGTGGCATTGATGCCGCGGGCATTGTTCTCTACCTCACCAAAGTTCCACCCTTCCCCGTAGAGATAAATGGTCGGATCGATCGCGGCCAGGCTAGTTTGCACTTTTTCCATGTTGGCCTGCATGTGGTGGCCCATCAGATCAAAACGGAAGCCGTCTACGCCGTACGCTTCGGCCCAGATCGCCAGGGTGTCGATCATCAATTTTTCCATCATTGCATGCTCGGTGGCGGTGTTCTGACAGCAGGTGCTTGTCTCGACCGCACCATCAAGATTTAGGCGGTGATAGTAGCCAGGCACGACCTTGTCCAGCACCGATTTTTCGGCCTGACCACTGGCCTGCGTGTGATTATAGACAACGTCCATTACCACCCGTAGCCCGCTGGCATGCAAGGCCTGCACCATTGCCCGGAATTCCACAATGCGCACAATTCCTTCTGGATTGGTGGCATAACTGCCTTCTGGCGCACCAAAGTGATATGGATCGTAGCCCCAGTTAAATCCATCCTCATCGGCAACGGCCATGACCGCCGCCTGTTGCTGGTCAGAATCAGGCGGCATACTGGCAAGATCGCCAGCCGGTTCCTGCCATTGGGTTTTATCTTCGTCGATGCTAGCGATGTCAAAGACTGGCAGCAGATGGATGTGCGTCAGCCCAGCCGCGGCCAAGGTTTGCAAGTGTTGCATACCGTTGGCTTCGCGGTGCGTAAACGCCTTGTATGTGCCACGTTCATCGGCTGGCACGCTGGCGTCGTTGATACTAAAGTCGCGCACATGCAACTCGTAAAGCGTAATATCTTCCGGCGCGGCCAGTGGCGGCTTGATCTGTGAATCCCACCCCGTTGGTTTAAGCTTTGGGTCGTCCAGGTTGACAATCAAGCTGCGTTGGCTATTGGTGGAAAGTGCAATCGAATAAGGATCGGTGACAAGATTGTGCTCAATCTGCCTGGTAGCGGGGACGTAGACCTCGACTTCATACAGGTAATATTGGCCGCTCCAGTTGGCATCACCCGTGGCGATCCAGGTGCCGGCCTCATCTGCGGTCATGCTAATAACCTGGCTGGCCGTCGTCGCGGTGGAAGTATCAAACAGGTGAAGTGCGACCGATCGAGCCGTGGGTGCCCAGACGCGCAACGTTGGCACATTACCCGCGTAGAGCAGACCAAGTTCGCCGGCATACGTATCGATGTCGTCCAGCACACCGGGGATTTGCAGACCGGTCGCATCAAGCACCAGTTTATCCGCATTGCGCGCTGAGATGGCCAGTTGCCCCTTCAGTGCGTCCGGCACACTTGCCAGATCACCAGCCCCAATCTTGAAGGCGGCGAACGCAGCCAAGTGCGGAAATTTAGCTTTGAGTTCGCTGCTCAAGCCAGCCGGATCGTAGGTGAGCGGAATCTCTACTCCGCCGACCAATGCACCATTCGTCAGCGCCATCCCACCCGCTGCCGCATAGTGCAGGGCGTAGGTGTTAGC
>JBBRVA010000627.1:0-5249 GCA_038247295.1 Caldilineales bacterium
GTTTTGACGGTAGACAGTAGACAGTAGCTGGAATATATAGATCATCAGCGTTCGTCTATCGTTGGTTGTCGCTCATCAAACTTTGATCGTAAAATTGCGCACCATAGCCGGTGGAAAGCGTTTTTGCACAACGAACAAGGTAAGTTCGCGGATGCGTTGTTCCGCCTGTTCGGCTTCCACGGGGGTAATTGCGCCCGTTGCCACGGCCTGGTCAAATTCTGCCTCGTGCAAGACGGTCACGCGCTCATCGGGTTGAATCCAGAGTGCCAACACCAATGTGATAATCCGCAATGTACTTACGCGGCGCTGGAGCGGCATGCTGATCGGCACATAGAAACCCAGCGGTTGGCCGGTGGCATCGAAATATTTCTCGACCATCAATTCACTTTCGAGCAGCCAAAAGCGCAACCACACGGCGCCAGGCTGAACGATCATTTGGCTACCGATGAACTGCTCTTCGGCATCCGGTGACCAGGTGGCGCGTTCGACTAACATTTCGCTAAACCATTCAGCGCGGTAATCAGTCATCTGCGCCACCGATTGCCAGGCGCCATTGGTAATAATTTCGGGAGAGTTCATCGCTGCTCTGCTGCTTCTAGTCGGGAGGAGTGAGCCACCGACCGTTGATGACGAACGACAGCGACGATTGCCGGTCGTTCGTCGCTACTACTTTTACACCCATCAGTTGCAAGTCTGCAAACGCATTATTTTGCGCAAGGTCAAAATACCGGTTTGCCGACTTTACACAGATGAGCCTATTTTTAATACTTCCTGACAATGGAGCGGTAAGCAATCGGCTCACGATACTGAATCAACTGGCGATCTTCGCGCACTTGGCGCACCTGATCTAGATCAATCGTGGCGACGGCATAGCCTTCAATTGGCTCATCCAGCACAGTATACACTTCCGCCGATGGCCCGACCAACATGCTATCACCGGAGAAGCGCATGGTTGGCTCTTCCCCAATACGATTGGCTGCCGCCACAAAGATCGAATTTTCACACGCCCGGCTGATCAGGTGGGCACGCCACGATTCGGCAAACTGCTGCTCCCAGTTGGCACTGACGACCACCAATTCTGCCCCTTCCAGGGTCAAACTACGCGCCACTTCTGGGAAAGCGAGATCGCTGCCGATCATCAGGCCAAAACGTCCCCACTCGGCCTCGACCGTGACAAAGCGAAACCCGTTGCGGTAGACTTGCCGTTCTTCGCCCAACAGATGCACCTTGCGATAATCACCGGCCACATCACCCTCTGGCCCTAAACAGACGACGCCATTATACAGAATACTTTCGACTTTTTCTTTAACGACCAAGCCAAAGACAATGTGTGTGTTAAAGTCGTTGGCACGTTTTGCCAGGTAATTGCTGGCATGGCCCGGCACGCGTTCAGCCAGATCTGTCGCACGTAGCCCCAGTTCTGTACCCGTGTAACTGAGTTCGGGAAAGACAATCAAATCTGTATTCTGCTCGCTACAAATTCGCTCAACAAAATCGCCCATCTTGCGTAAATTCGCTTCTGGGTTTGCCAGCGCTGGCGCCATTTGGACCAGCGCAACCGTGATCTCTCGCGGCATAGAATTCTCCTAAAGTTTTTCGCTCAGCAGCCGAAAATGTGCAAACAGCAGATTTGACCAAGGACAAAACATCGGTTTACCCACTTTTTACAGATGAGCCAAGTTTTTGTTAACAATTAATTTTGTAATTATGAATAGTAGTATAGCATAGCACGAGAGATTGATCATTTATTTCATTTGGCATTCGTGCGTTACAATAGAGTTTATATCATCATGTAAAGGAAAGTGAGAATATGCAGAAAATAGTCAATTGGTTCAAAATGGCCTGGGTTGTGCTGCTCGTCGCCGGTGTTATCATCGTCCTCGACCAGTGGACAAAGGGGTGGGTGCGCCTCAACATTCCCAAAAACACCTACACAATTCCGATCCCCAGCCTAGGTGAATATTTTGTTTTTCACCACGTCGATAATTACGGCGCGGCCTTTGGTATTTTACAAAACCAGGGCAATCTGTTTATCGTAATTGCAGCCGTGGTCGCGGTTGCGATCCTGATCTACGTTCGCTATCTGCCGCTCGACCAGTGGGTAGTGCGCATCTTATTGGGGATGCAAATGGGCGGCGCGCTGGGCAATGTAATTGATCGCATTCAACAAGGCTACGTGACTGATTTTATCCGCATGGGCATCCCAGACGTCTATTATTGGCCTAATTATAACATTGCGGACAGCAGCATCGTGACGGGGGTTATTGCACTAGCCGTCTATATTCTCTGGGATGATATCCGTAAGCAGCGCCAGCATCCAGCCGAGGAGCAGATATCCGAAAATGGGAGCGTCTGACCTATCCCTACTTTTTCCAGTATCTCTATATCTATGCCATCAATCGTAGCACCAACCCAGCAGACCATCCAGCTAACCGTGGAGGCCAGCGATGCAGCCCAACGGCTCGATCGATGGTTGGCCACGGCGTTATCGGATCGCAGCCGCAGTGAAGTACAACGTTGGATCAAGGAAGGCTGGGTGATGGTAAATGAGGTGGTTGCCAAAGCCAGCCATAAGCTCGAAACGGGGATGGTGGTCCAGATCCGGATGCCAATCCAGCCCGCGGAGAGCGACCTGCAAGCCGAAGCGCTCCCCCTGTCGATTGTCTACGAAGATGATGATTTGTTAGTAATCGATAAGGCGGCTGGCATGGTGGTTCATCCGGCACCGGGCCATCAGGGTGGCACCTTGGTCAACGCCGTACTCTACCATTGCCCGCAGATCGAGGGCGTGGGCGGCGAACGCAGGCCGGGCATTGTTCATCGGCTAGACAAGGAAACGTCTGGCTTAATTATCGTTGCCAAAAACGACCGCGCCCATCGTTATTTGCAAGCCCAATTTAAAAACCGTACCGTCTTCAAAGAGTACCTTGCCCTGGTGGAGGGACATATCGAGCCCGCCCAAGCCCGCATTGTCGCCCCGATCGGCCGTCATCCTTCGGACCGCTTGCGGCAGGCAATTCTGCCCGCCGATCAGGGCCGTAGCGCCGTCACTGAGTACCGGGTGGTCGGTTATTACAGCTTGCCGGTGCGTAGCAACAATGCTTCGGCCAATTTTTCGTTGCTCAGTGTCCTCTTGCACACGGGCCGCACGCACCAGATTCGCGTTCATTTGGCCTGGCGCAAACATTCAGTGGTCGGCGACACCTTATACGGCTACCGCAAACCACGCCTACCCATCGAGCGCCACTTTCTGCATGCCCACCATTTACGCTTTCGGCTGCCGAGCACTGGTGAAGAGCAGGAGTTTATGGCCCCCCTCCCGCCTGAATTACAGAAGGTTCTCGATATGTTTATAAAGGATTATAAGGATTATTGATGTACATATTCCCTTTGAGCAAATGCAAGCCTACAAACGTACGGCGCAGGTGCGCTGGCAGGCCGAAGAAGCGCAACGTAAGCAGCAGCACGCGAAAGCCTGGCAACTCGCCCATGCGGCGGCCAAACTGCTCAAAAATAGTTTCGGTGTGCAGCGTGTTGTACTTTTTGGTTCTTTGCTTCAACCAGAACGGTTTCACTTACGGTCGGACGTAGATTTGGCGGCCTGGGGTTTAACACCTACGAATTGGTTAAAAGCCATTGCGGCCGTTCACGATCTCTCGAATGAAATCGAACTAAATCTGGTTGATGTAGGTGTATGCTCGCCAGAGTTATATGCCGTCATCGAACAGGAGGGAATGCCATTATGATTGCGCGTTATCGATTCTTGGCAGAGCGCTTACGAGCCGAATTACAACCATTAGAAAAAGTTGTTGCACGCGCAGAAGGGGCCATGACACGTGCCCAACAAAGCCCACAGGATCAAGACTATTTCATTTGGGTGTGATTCATTTGGGTTGAGGAGGCAGCGTTCTCTAACGCTGCTCTGGTCGCATTAGAGAATGCTCCCTCCTCGTTCAACTCAGATGAAACACACCCATTTCATTTCTGCCGCTGCACTCGATTTACATAGTTTCTATGCCAGTACCGAACGACTGTTTGAGCTTATCGCGGTTGAAATCGATAAAAGTCAACCCACGACCGGTCGTTGGCATCGCGATCTATTGGTGCAAATGGGGCTCAATGTCGTCAATGTACGACCCGCCGTATTAAGCCAATCAACCCACGCTGCTTTAGTAGACTATCTTGAATTTCGACATGTGGTACGCAACGTCTATACATTTAATTTACGCCCACTGCGTGTAATTGAACTAATCCAAAATGTACGTTCTACATTTGGATTGGTTCAGCTCGACCTATTGGCATTCGCTAATTTCCTCGATGGCTTGTCCACTGCGGATGAAGATGCCTAAGAATCGCAATTATGCTGTTGACGTAGCGCCCCACATTGCTATCCACTGATCAAATTCTGCCAACAACTGTTTTTTCAGATCCGGCGCAGCACCACAAGCCACAAACGCATTGCGCGCAATCCGCGCCACGTCCAAGGCGCCATAGCCAAATTCGGTTGCCAGCAGCGCATACTCCTGAGTGAGCGTCGTATTAAATAGCGGTGGATCATCACTATTAAGCGTGACCGCCAACCCCATGCGATCCAAATGAGGAAAGGGATGCTCGGCCAGGCGACGATAAATGTGTAGGCAAATGTTGCTTGTCGGGTTGATCTCCAGCACAATCTGCCGCTCGTGGAGTAGCGCCAACAAATTTGCATCTTCCATAGCTCGCACGCCATGGCCAATGCGGTCGGGCTGCAACGTGTTGACGGCGCCCCACACGCTGTCCGCTCCCATCGTTTCACCGGCATGCGGGAGCGAGAGCAAACCGGCTGCCTTGGCCCTGTGGAAGGCATGGGCGAACGGCTCCGGTGGTGCACCCACCTCAAAACCACCCAGCCCAAAGCCGACAACGCCTTGATCTTGCCCGATCAGCGCGTACTCCAGCGTACGCTCCGCTGGATAAGGATCGTAGCTCCCGGCTTTGCGAAAAGCGGCATTGCGCGGGATATCAAAAACCCAATTCATTTCGACGCCAAAATCACGTTGTGCCTGGGCGCGTCCAGCGGCTAAACCGTCTAACAGATCATGAATAGTCAAGCCTTTCTTTTGTAAATCGGTATGCGTAAAAGGCGTGAAAGTTAGCTCGCGGTAACGAATATTTTGGCGCGCCATATCTTCACCACAGGCGTAGACAACCAAGGCAAAATCGTCGGGCGTGCGCAGCAAGTCAGAAATCGTCAAATAGATTTGGATGAA
>JBBRVA010000628.1:0-5238 GCA_038247295.1 Caldilineales bacterium
CGGGGCGATGGCACGAACGGTGGTACGGCAATCCCAGCGCACCAAATGGTCAAGTCTGCTGGCAACTCTGGGCAGTCGGGCCAATATTGCAGTGCCGCCGGCTATTTTGCCCTGACTGGCGCGGCTAAGAATTTGTTGATGGTGGGCGCCATGAACGCCCAGGACAGCTTAAATCTACAAGCAGGCAGCAGCCGCGGCCCCACCTGGGATGGCCGCCTGAAGCCCGATGTGATGGGCATCGGCTGTGCTGATTCCACTGACAACGATACGCAGGGTTACGTCAGCAAGTGCGGCACCTCGATGGCCTCGCCGTCGGTGACAGGCATTGTCGCCTTGATGACCGAGCAATATCACCACTCGTTCCCGGCGGCGGGGCGACCGGCGCCTTCGCTGCTGCGTGCGCTGGTGATCCAGACGGCCACCGATTTGATTCACGACCCAGCGCAGCCCGGCTTTGCCGAATTTGGCTGGAATGACCCCGACACCGGCCAGCCGGTAATCTACCACGCCGGTCCAGATTGGGCCACCGGGTACGGTGCAGTGAACGCAGCGCGTGCAACCGCCGCGGTGCGTGCCCACAACTTTGTCGAAGGCACGGTTACCGCAGGTGACGGCACCGACACCTACGTAATCAACGTACCGGCCGGCACACCTGAACTCAAGTTCACGCTGGTCTGGGACGACGAAGCGGGCAACCCAATGTTGGCCAACAACGCCGCGCAACTGGTTAATAACCTGGATTTGACGCTCGAAGGCCCGGGCGGCGTGGTCATTCGTCCGTGGGTGTTGGCTGCGTTGCCGCAGTCAAACGATTTGCCCGGCGGTGCGCAAGACCCAATTGTGCGGGCCACCCACATCCTGCCGGCCACGCGCGGCGTAGACAACTTGAACAACACCGAACAGGTGCAAACCGCCAACCCAGCGGCTGGCGTCTGGACCGTGCGCATCAACGCGGCCAGCTTGCCGAATGGCAATCCGCAACGCTACAGCCTGGCGGGCGACTTCCGCACAATCAACATTGTGGACCCGCAAACCGGCAACGTCGCCGACGGTGGCGACCCGGCCACACCCAACGTCTTCCCCGTGGTGGTGGAAGCGATCAACGCGCTGGACGGTAACATTAGCGCCTTGGCTGACGCCACCGTCGCCGATTTCAGTGTGCAGATTTATGGGAGCAACGCCACCATCGTCAGCGGCTCGCCCGTGGGTGACCAGTTCTGGCTGATGGTGCGACCGCAGGCGAGCGTCTATAGCGCCGGCAGCAAGTACGACTTGGCTGTTACTTGGATCGGGCACAGTGCCGATGCGGAGACCCGTGCCGTGCTCTTCACCGACCGCGAAATCACCGACCGCGCGATCGTGATCGACCATTCGGGCAGCATGAGCGACTATGACAAGATGGCGGCGGCCCAAAACGCAGCCCGCCTCTTCATCGACCAGTCGCTGCCCGATGACCGCATTGCCGTCGTCAGCTTTAGCACCAACTCGGCGGTCAATTACCCAACCACCCTGATCCCCGCCGCCGACCCAGCCAGTGTGCTGGACCCGGCCAAGACAATTGTCAATGGTCTAACCCCTGATGATTTGACGGCGATTGGCAAAGGGCTACTCGACGGCCAGGCGCAGGTGACGGCCGCCCCCGCCGACCACAGTGTAGCCGATGTCGTGATCTTGCTCAGTGATGGCATGGAAAATGTGGATCCCTATTACAACACGCCCGCCGTCAAAGGCGTGATCGAGCCGAGTGACACGATTGTGCACACGATCGGTGTTGGCCCAGCCAGCGCCGGCTTCCATGCCCTACTCGACGAGATTGCCGACGACAACGGCGGTGACTTCCTACCGGTGAATGAAAGCGGCAGTTCGATCATGGCTGCCGCGGCGGATACCGTCATCGCTACTGGGGCAGACGTGTGGCCGACCCAGTTGCCCAACCGCTTGGGTGATGTCTACAAACAATACGCCGAGACAATTTTGGATGAAAGCCGGCTCTTCCAGGCCCAGGGCGTGGGCGGCACGGTCACGGGTGCACCAGAAACTTGGAACCTTGAAGTGCCAGAGAACCTCAAGCGCATCAACTTCTCGCTCAACTGGGCGTTGGTGGAGAGCGCAGTTCGCTTTACGGTGACCGACCCGGACAAGAACGTTTACGAATACAATCCGCAAGACCCGAAAGGTGCGGCGTCCAAGTTCTGCCGCATCGATGTGACGCATCGCACCTGCATTATCGACAACCCGAAGGGCGGCACATGGCAGATGCAACTATTTGTCTCCAACCCAGACAACGAGTGGGTGCTGTGGGTCAGCGCAAAAACTGCCGTCAACTTCCAGCTCTTTGTCGGCACACCCGAGCGCGAGCGGGTGATGGGCCAGCCGGTGCACATTATCGGCTTCCTGAGCGAAGGCGAAAAGCCGTTGGGGGATCAGAGCGTGGGCGTGCGCGTCTTTGGGCAGTATGGGGCGTCGGCACTACTGGCTCTGTACGATGACGGTCTGCACGGTGATGGCGTGGCCAAGGACGGCATCTATGCCAACGTCTACGGCGACGGTGAACACGCCGGCGCCTATGCGGTGCGTGGCATCGCCAAGGGGCTAGATCAGTTTGGCAAACCGTTCGAGCTCTACAAGAACACCGGCTTCTCCCTGCGCCCACGTGTCGTCTACATCCACAAGGGTGATGTGGACACGGCTAACGCCTATCAAGCACTGATCGAAGCCAACGGCGTCGCCGTCGATCAACTGGAAATGAGCAGCGTGGCGGGCGCAAACCTGAACAAGTACAACCTGATCATCGTTGGTCCAGAGACTGGCTCCTTGGGTGAGTGGGGCA
Source organism: Caldilineales bacterium (assembly GCA_038247295.1). GTDB lineage: Bacteria > Chloroflexota > Anaerolineae > Caldilineales > Caldilineaceae > JAPLGZ01. Next base: position 2,831 of record JBBRVA010000628.1, read on the forward strand.
CGGACGAACTTGTGAAGGAAATGGTCCGCCGTCAAAAGCCAGTGCTTGGCCTGGGCGAGGGTGGCTACGCCTTCTTTGGCAAACTTGGCTTGGCGATCGGCTGGGCCAACGGCGCCCACGGCCAAGGCACGACCGTCTTGCGCAACAACATGACCGATGCGATCTGGCATTACCCCTATGAATTCTCCGTGGCCAAGGAACGCTTGTGGAAGCTCTATGCGGAAGATAGCAGCCGCGTCGATATCTTCTTGGGTGAGCAACCAGCGGGGGTAGAAGTCTTCGGTTTCAACGACAGCGACAGCCGCTACGCCGACATCATAATGCAGCACGGTTTTCACATGCTCTGGGGCTTCCAGGACGGGCCAAAGCAGATGACCGACGACGGGCAGAAACTGTTTGTCAATACGGTTTATCGCACGATGCAGTAGGCTGGTGGGACACTAGGGCAGTAAGGCAGTAAGGCAGTAGGACAGTGAAGTAGCCATCACTGTCCTACTGCTTTTTATTGAGTAATTAACTCACCTTACGCAGACGACCGACCACAGCAATTGCCTGTCGTCTGTCGTCAATCCACAGCACGACTATCTCTTCAGCGCTAATTACACCGGTTAGAAGACAGACAAAGCGCACCTGGCATCGGGTGTTGGGCGGCTATGTGCGCGACAACTGGATTTTGTTTCTGCTGGCCTTGCCCGGTATCGCGGTGTTGTTTGCTATTCGTTACATTCCCATGTTTGGCGGGTGATTGCGTTTCAAGATTTTACAAAGTCTGTGGCTGTTCGGCGAGGCAGGCAAAAATTACGCTGCATCCTCAAGCTCATGTGATGTTGAGACAACGATATCTTCTAAATTCAACCTAAGCGCCTGCGCAATTGCACTCAACACGTCCGTTGTCCCATGACGCTTCCCAGATTCTAGCTGGGATAAATAGGGCTTACTAATTCCTGCTTGCGTTGCCAACTGTTGTTGCGTCAAGCCACGATACTCACGCCAAACTCGAATCGGATTTTCGCCATCCAGAAGCGCATACACGATCTCGCTGGGGATTAATTCGTCACCGGCTTGAATTTTTGCTTTCGCCTCATCATAAGCATGAATATCCTCTAGCATTTCCATTGCTTCGAGCATCTTCTGATAATGAGCATAGGGAATGACTGCCCACTCGATCTGGCCGTTCTTCTCAATTGTTTGCACATTCATTCGTAGATATCTCCCCGTGGCCCGATCTTTACCACCAGCAGCATGAACTGTTCGGTTTGTAGTTCGTAGGTCACTCGCCAGTCACCCACGCGTAATCGATAGCCTGATCGTCCCACCAGTTTGGTTACATTGTTATGGCAGTAAAAATTCTATCACGTGGAGACCGTACGCCGCCAAACAACTAAAGCACCCTTGCCCTGCTTAACACTCCTTCCAACGTCTTCCCTAAAATCCACGCCTTATCCGCCTCTGGCACAAAGGTGCAGTGGGTGCGGAACGCTTCGAGCGCCTGTTTGTAGGTCATATAGAAGCGCACCACGGGGTAATCTGATCCCCAACACATATGATAGGGGCCAAAATGCTCGTAGAGTGAGCGGACAACCCAATGCGTGTCGGAATAGGGATAGTCCCATTTGACGGTTGAGCAGTAGGCAAACCCCGACAGCTTGATGTAGATGTTAGGCAGTTTGGCCGATGCCAACACTTCCTTGAGCCCCGCATGCGGCGGCTCTTCATTGGCCTTCGTCCCCGCCAGGTGATGGCACAAAATCGGCATAGATGGAAAACGCTCGGCAACCTGGCGGATGGCCGCTTGGTGGTGCGGTGCGCCGGCAATGCTAGCGATCAAGTTGAACTGTTCGGCAACTTGGAAGAAGGCAATGCCCTCGGCCGAATAGAGCCACGCGCCATCGTCATCGTGGCGCAGATAATGCGTAAAGCCGCGGATCGGCCAACGCTCGGCAATCTGGCGTAGGCGTTCGGCCGCGCCAGGCTGGTGGTAGGTGCTGGACCAGGAACAGTCAACGTCCGGGAATTGGTAGAGCCGATCGGCGTGTTGCGCAGCGACTTCGGCGATATATTGATTATTGTCTGGGTTGTGGTCGATCTGCGCACAGATGATGACGGCTTTGTCGATGCCGTTCAGATCCATCTCGTTGAGCAGTTGTTCGACCCGGGCGCGTGATTCCGGATCCGGCACGGGCGGGTTATAGGGCCAATACGTCCAGGCATGGCAATGGCTGTCAATGATCATCGATGCTCCTTCTTTCTCCTTAGCGGGTTGGTAAAAGAATAAATTATCCATTTGTCACCCTTACAGGGTGACAAATGCTAAGGTTAATTTTTACAGCGCCTTATTACTCGCATAACTTCCTCACTCACGCGGCCCAAAGAACCAATTCGCAACTTTCGCTTCTGTTTCTTTGACC
>JBBRVA010000629.1:0-5235 GCA_038247295.1 Caldilineales bacterium
TGACCCAGCATCCCGGCCTTGATTATGCGTTTCTCAAATACTTAGGTGTCTCGATTGAAGGCGAAGGCGCGCTGCACAGCTTCTACCTGCCGCTGTTGGCTGGCCGCGCCCGTGTCTTGGATTTGGGCTGTGGTCTGGGTGGCTTTGTCAAACTGCTCTGCGAACATGGCATTGACGCCTATGGCGTCGATTCGGATCCGCAATGCATCGCCGACGCCCGTCGTCACGCTTTACCGGTCGTCGAAGCCGACGTGATTGAGCATCTGCGCACGCTCGAACCGGCGAGCCTGGATGCGATCTTCTCGGCACATATGGTCGAGCATATGCCTTACAGTGCAGTCTTGGAAACTGTGCAATTGGCATATCGGGCGTTGAAACCGGGCGGACGTTTGTTGTTGGTAACGCCGAATCCACGCGCACTGGTGGCGCATCTGGAACTCTATCACATGCATTTCGGCCACATTGCGCTCTATCATCCGCGTCTGCTGGCCTTTTTTATGGACTATGTCGGCTTTGCGCAAACGGAAAGCGGCGAAAATCCGCACACGATGACGGCGCAAGTTTCCGGTGATTCACCGCTGCTCGCTCTGCAAACTCTGCCAGCGCTGTCCCATCGCGCCCCCGGCGCAATCGACGTGACGAAAGTGCTGCCCAAACCAAGCAATCCTCTGCGCAAAATCCTCTGGTATGCTAAAATGGTGCTTGTCCGTTGGTTGGTGCAACCCTATTTCGACCAGATGGTGCGCGAAGTAAATGGCGTCAGCGCCCAAGTTGATCAAGTGGACAGGGCGCTGCACACCACGATCGCCGCGCTTGACCGACCTTTTGAATGTTATGTGATTGGCGACAAGGCCAAATGAATGCGCCCGGATTTATTTGCCTAACAAATCTATGAACAATATCCTTTTTGTGAGCGGTCTGGCCGGTGACACCCGCCGTTATCGCTGTCTTCATCACCAAGAACAACTGGCCCTGCATGGCATCGCTAGCGATCTGCGCGAGGCCAACGACATTCAGTTGTATGTGGATGCCACCACGCACGATCTCTTCATCTTGCACCGGGTAGGCTATAGCCCTTTGATCGCCGACCTGATCAAAATTGTCCATTTGCGTGGCAAACCGGTGATCTTTGAAACCGATGACTTAATCTTTAAACCAGCGCTTTACGATCAGATCGCTTTTATCGACACGCTCAGCCCCGCTGCTGCCCAGCGTTTTCGCCAAGATTTGTACGCCCAGGCCGAGACATTTGCGCATAGTGATGCAATTCTAACCACGACCCAATACCTGGCCGCTGCCGCCGCCCAGCACGGAAAATCGGCCTATATTCAGCGCAATGCGTGCAGCGCAGAAATGGTGCGTAACGCCGAAGCTGCCGCTGCCATCCACCGCCAACCTGATCCCGCTCCGGACGAAGAAAGTGCCACTGTCGTCATCGGTTATTTTAGTGGCACTGGCTCACACAACCGTGACTTTGCCGTGATAACGCCGGCCTTAATCGAAATTTTGCGGCGTTATCCCCAGGTTTGGCTGCATATTAGCGGGCACTTGGCGCTGGATGTCCGTTTTCAACCCTACACGGCCCGCATCCGTCGTGCGCCCTACGTGGCCTGGCAAGCGTTGCCCAACTTGGTCGCCAGCGTCGATATCAACCTGGCCCCATTAGAATTGGACAACCCCTTTTGCCAGGCGAAGAGCGAGATCAAATACAGCGAGGCCGCGCTGGTTGGCGTACCAACCGTTGCCAGCCCCACCGAAGCCTTTGCCTATGCGATCCAGCATGGTGAGAATGGTTTATTGGCCGCGACGGAAGCAGAGTGGGTGGCCGCCCTCGCCCATTTGGTGGAAAACCCGGCCGCGCGCCAGCGCCTTGGGGTAGCAGCCCGGCAGCGTGTGTATCAAAATTATACGGTCCAGCCACGCAGCCTTGAACTGATCGCTACGCTCGAGCAGATCAAGAACAATTTCAGCGCGCCTATGGCCGATGCTGGAAAGGTGGCGCAGACCGTGGCTGTGGCCATGAAACGCCACCTGGATGAATTGGTTGTGACGCAACGCCAACAGAGCACGCAAATGGAGCAACTGCGCCAGACGATTGCGCAGTGGCAGACCCAACCGGCGGAGCCGGGGCGTGATTTTTGGCGCCAAAGTTTTGAGGACGCAGAACGCCGGCAGGTAGAAGCGCTACAAGATCTGTTGGCGCGGCTGGCTGGCGCATAAATATGCCGCCCAAACAAAGTCGACACAGGTCGATTGAGGATTTAGAAATAACGTATGTCTAGTTCTACCGTTTTAATCGCGGCGGGTTGTCCGCATGCCACCACTACGCTCTACCGTTGTGTCCATTTGCAAGAGCAACTGGTGCAGAACGGCTGTGACGCCGTCGTCCAGGAATGGCGCGACGATGTTGGCTTGCCGCTGGAGCAGGTATTAGGCTACGACATGTTGGTCTTACAACGCGTCGCAATGAGCGCCCATTTGCAGCGCATCATCGAAGCCCTGCATGCGCAGGGTAAAGTGGTAATCTTTGACACGGATGATCTGGTCTTTGAGCCGACAATGACCCAATGGCATCGCGGGGTGGCGCGTCTGGCCGCCTCTGAACAAGCGCTTTATGCCGATGGTGTGCGACGTTATCTTGCCACCCTAGAGGCGAGCGATTATGTACTGACGGCATCGCCGCTGTTGGCAGAATTAGCGCAACGTCGCGGCAAAACGGCCTTTGTCCATCGCAATGCGATAGGCCGGGAGATGCAGGCCTGGGCCGATCAGTTGTGGTCGCAACGCCAGCAACGCGCCGCGGCCAGCGGCACACCGCCTAAGGTGGTGATTGGCTATGGCAGCGGCACACCCACCCACGATGTTGATTTTGCCGAAGCCGTGCCGGCCCTGCTCGATGTGATGGCGCGCCATCCGCAGGTGGAACTCTGGCTGGTAGGGCCCTTGCAGACCCCGCCGATGCTGGAAGTTTTTGCCGCCCGGATTCGTCGTTTCCCACTGGGCGACTGGCGCCGCTGGTTTGAACTGGCAAGCACATTCGACATTAATCTGGCGCCGCTCGAGATGGGCAATATCTTTTGCCAGGCGAAGAGTGAGATCAAATTTGTCGAGGCGGGGCTCTTTGGCGTGCCCACGGTGGCCTCGCGCATCGCGCCTTTTGTGGCTGCTATCACACCCGGTCAAGATGGTCTGTTGGCCGGCAATGTGGCGGCGTGGATCGACGCACTGGAATTGCTCATTAGCCAGCCCGCGTTGCGTAAGGCGATGGGCGAAGCCGCGCGGCGTACGGTGGAAGCCCGTTACAGCCTGGCCGCCCGTGCCGCTGATTTAGCGGTGATTCTCGCCACAACCCAACGGCCAGCCGCGCGGCTTTCGGTTGCTGATCCTGACGAGTCCACAAGCGCGCCCAAGCTTGCCCCCTTGACAATTGATGCGCGCCAGGCTGAAGATGAATTTGTCCCCCTTGTCCTCAACTGGCTGGTCAGCGAACCATTTAACGGCTCTGGCGGACACACGACGCTCTTCCGGATGATCAAACATTTGGTCGAATTTGGTCACGAGTGCCATATCTACGTGATTCCGTTGCACGTTATGCACGATTACAGCCCGCTTCAGTTGCGCCACTATGTTGACCAACACTTCATGGCAACCGGGGCCCATTTTCATCGCTGGACGGGCAGCGTGCAAGAGGCGGATGCCACCTTTGCCACCTACTGGAAAACTGTCCCAGAATTGCTCAAGCTTGCCACCCCTGGTCGGCGCTACTATCTGGTGCAAGATTTTGAACCCTATTTCTTCCCGATGGGCGCCGAGTACGTCCAAGCGGAAAACACCTATCGCCAAGGGCTGCACTGTATCACGATTGGTCCTTGGTTGGCCAAACTGCTGCGCCAACAATATCAGGCGGAAGCCGATGCCTTTGATTTTGCCGTCGATCGCGAAGTTTACCAGCCGCTCTCGCTCCCTCGACCAAGCCACGCGCGGGTTGCCTTTTATGCCCGACCCAGCACGCCGCGCCGCGCCTACGAGTTGGGTATCGAAGCGCTCCGCCTTGTCAAGGCGCAAATGCCCGAGGCTGAGATTATTTTATACGGGGCGAATCAGTTGGCGCCGGCGCCAGCCTTTCTGCATACCAACCTCGGTCTCCGCAATCAATATGAACTGGCTGCCCTTTATGCCACCTGTGATGTGGGCTTGGTCCTTTCTTTGACCAATCCATCGCTCGTGCCTTTTGAATTGATGGCCTGCCGCTGTGCGGTGGTTGACATTCAGAGCGAACGGGTGGCCGGACTGCTCGAGCATGGCCAAAATGCCATGCTGGCTGAGCCCACGCCCGAGAAAATTGCTGAGGCCGTTTTACAATTGTTGTGGGACAAACCACTGCGCCAAGCGATCGTCGAGCGTGCTTACCAACAGACGCGTCAATTGGCCTGGAATCAATCGGCGCGCCAGATCGAAGCCGTGCTCTTGCGCCATGCGCCGCCACCGGACGCGCGCTATGCTAAGCGCCGTTTGCAAAAACGCGATGCAGATACCTTACTCTGGCAGATCCACCGTCTGCTCGATCGCGCCGAGGATGATCGGGCGCAAGTGACGCAACTACAAGCGGCCTTGACGCGCGTACTCGTCGAAAAAGCGCAGTTGGCCAATCAGGTCCAGCAAATGGAAGCCGAACGCGCCGCCGTGCAGAGTCGTATTGCTAGTCAGGTGCGCCAATCTGGCCAAGTTTTGGTGGATGGGGCGCGCGCCAGTGTACCCATTTGGCTGCTGGGCCACCAACCCTTGAGCCGCCTGCCCATTACCGTTGAGCCGCTGTGGCAACGCTTTACCGCCGATCGCGCCCAGTTATGCCGCATCGAGTTGCTCTTTGCCGCCCGCCACCCACTGCATACGGGGTCGATCCGTTTTGCTCTGTATGAAGCCAAGGAAGGCGCGGAGAACGGCGAAGGCCAGTTGCTGGCCGTGCATATCGTCGCTGCCGCTGAGATTCAACCTGATCTGCCCTATGGGCTAGACTTTGCTGCGCAGCCCCACTCTTATGGCCATACCTATATGTTTAGTTTGGCACTGACCGATGCGACCGCAGTGACACCTTACGGGGTGTGGCGTTGTTGGACGCCGCTCCACAATGGGTCCAGTTTGCAGCACAAAGGGCGTTCGCTGCGCGGCCAGGTGGCGTTTCAGGCTTTCTACCAAGAGCAACTTGAGTTGGTTGCGGCGCGCAGCGGGCCGCCA
>JBBRVA010000630.1:0-5230 GCA_038247295.1 Caldilineales bacterium
CCTGTCATCGCCCATTTTGCTTCGCTTAATGCGACCAAGCCAGTTTCTACCAACGAAAACCCTTTGCGCATGGCAGACGGTACGCTGCGTTGGTTTCAATGGACCAATCAGATCATTGTCGACGAGGCTGGCCGCGCAATTGAATACCAAAATGTAGGCCGCGATATTACAGAACGTAGACAAGCCGAAGAAGCAGAGCGCGAACAACGCCGTTTTGCCGAAGCCATGCGCGACAGCTTGGCCGCACTGACAAGTTCGTTGGATGTCGACAGTGTGATGCAGCAGATCCTCAAGTCGGCAGCCGTAGTTGTACCCAGCGAAGCCGGCAGCATTGTTCTATTTGAAGGCGATCGTGGTCGCGTTGCCTATCTGCGTGGCTTTCCACCGGAAGCAGAAGCGTTTTTTAAAGATTACCAATTCTTAACGCAGTCGATGGCCCATGGGGCAGTGATCACCAACAAGCAGGCTTATTTCGTGCCAGATACGCGGGCCGCCACCGATTGGCTCTCGCTGCCGATCACAGATTGGATTCGCAGTTCAATTGGCATGCCAATTGAACTGCGCGGAAAAGTAATTGGCCTGCTCATCGTGGACAGTGCTACCCCGCATCACTTCCAACCGCAAGATCTTGAAAGGCTCCAGGCGTTTGCGAATTACGCTAGCCTGGCGCTTGAAAATGCCTATCAGGTTACCCATCTGGAAGAACGCGTTTCAGAACGCACGGCGCAACTGCAAGCGGTCAAAGAAAGGGTCGAAGTCATCTTAAACAACAGCGTCGACGGCATCTTACTGGTGCATTCCGATCTGCGCATCAAGCAAACAAATGATGCTTTCAACAAACTCTTTGTCTGTCTGCCAGAGGAGTGTATCCACCTTTCGCTGCTCGATTTCATCTACGTCGATGATGTACCACTCGTCAATCGTATCCTGCAATCCAGATCCGACACAGTGGCGGGGCAACAGATTGAACTGCGCGCCCAACGTCGCACTGGTGAGATTTTTGATGCTGAACTCAGTATGGGCCAAATTAAAGCGGAAGGCTTAGTCTGTACGCTGCGCGACATCACAGAACGCAAGCGGGCACAAAGCGCCTTGGCCGAAGAACGCAATTTGCTGCGCACTTTAATTGATGCCATGCCCAATTCGATCTATGTCAAAGATACGCAGCATCGATTTATCTTACACAACGCTGCTTCTACACTCGTCCTCGGCAATCTACAGCCAGACGAATTTGTCGGCAAAACCGATTTCGATCTCTGCCCCGCGCCATTAGCAGAGAAATTCTTTGCCGCGGAGCAGGAGTTATTCCGTACCGGGCAACCCTTGGTCAACCATGAAGAGCAACTGGTCGCCCCGGATGGCAGCACGGCCTGGATCTCTGTCACCAAAGTGCCGTTGCGCAATCTAAAGGGCGAGATTACCGGTCTCGCCGGTATCTCGTACGACATTACCGAACGCAAACAGACCGCCGAAATTTTGCGCGAGCAGCGCGATTTTCTGCAACTGGTGATCAACAGTGTGCCCGATTTAATTACGGTCAATGACCGCACCGGCTATTTCCACATGGTGAATGAGCGTGCGGCCCAAATCTATGGGCTGACACCGGCCGACATGGTGGGTAAGACGGATGCCGACGTAAATCATAATCCAAGTGAAGTGGCCTTCTTCCTGCAAACCGATCAAGCCGCGCTGGACAGCAAGCAAGTGGTTTTTATTGCCGAGCAGACTATCCAAGGGCGCTATTACCAAACCACTAAGATTCCGCTACAGAATTCGGCTGGACAGCCGGATCGTTTGCTGGTGGTCTCTTCCGACATTACCGAACGCAAACAGGCCGAGGCCGTGCTGCAACAGGCGTTCCAAAAAGAAAAAGATCTCAGTGAACTCAAATCGCGCTTTGTCTCGATGGCTTCACACGAATTCCGCACGCCGCTGACGTCGATTCTGCTGCTGACCGAAACGCTACTCTTCTACGGCCATAAGCTGACAAATGAGCAGATCGCGCAGCGGTTGGCGAATATCCGCGAACAAGTAGGGCATCTCAAGGACATTACAGAGGATGTCCTGCAATTGGCGCACACCCAGACGCGGCGCATCGAAATCAGCCCGGTCTGGCTTGATCTTGACGCCCTCTGCCGCAGCATTATTGACGAGTTTCAGGAGCGACCCGATGTCACGCAGCGGTTGATTTATCGTTGTGATGATGATCTACAAGCCGTGAAACTAGACAAAAAGCTGATGCGGCAGATCGTCAGCAACCTGCTATCAAACGCCATCAAGTATTCGTTGGAAAACAGAGAAATTCTTGTCCATCTAGCCTACAGAGATGAGATGGTCGTTTTAAAGGTACATGATGAGGGGATTGGCATTCTAGAAGCCGATTTAATCCATCTGTTCCAACCATTCCAACGCGGCGTCAATGTAGGGGATATTTCAGGCACAGGTCTTGGATTGGCCATCACCAAAGAAGCCGTTGAACTGCACGGTGGCACGATCAGCGTCGAAAGCCAACTTGATGTGGGGACGACTTTTACCGTCAAGATTCCGGTTGCCAATAGCAAGCAGGAAAACCATTAACAGACCGGTCAGGTTTGCAAACCTGACCGGCCTCGGGCCATACCATTTTTACCTAGCAGACGCAGCAAGCACCAGACCCGCCGGCAGCGCTTCGCCAAAGACCCAGGCCTGCTCATCGGGCCGCAGGTGGCTTTCTGGATCAAGCAGTAGTTCGCGATAGCGATCAGGGCTCGGTAAGGATGTTAGGCACACTAACACGGCATCGCGGACCTCTTCGGGCACATCGCGAGCCCGGTCACCCGTCGTACGCGCCAGATGGACCAAAGCATGCGCCAGGCTTTCCCCGGGCGTCAGCTTTAGAGCCAGCAGTTTTTGCACCCAGTTCGCCGCTTCGGCGTTGGGGATCAGCCGGTCGAGTGGGCCATAGATGGGCGCTCGTGCGCCAAAGCGGCTGAGCGCCCATAATTCCTGGCGTGTCGCCGGCGATTTTTTAAATTTTTCTAGCAGCAACCGCCCCATTTCGGTTTTATACGCAGCCGGCAACCACTCAAAATTAGCCAACGCCATCCAAACTTCTAATCCTTCACCAACGGCCAATGCTTTGGGCGCCCCTTTGCTAGCTGACTTTGTCGGGGCAGCAGATTGCAAGGCCGGGCGCACACTATCGTAGATCTGCACCTGATGGCCCGCTTTGAGACCACCGGCCACACGCCGCCAAAAGACCCACCATTCGGTGCGACACTGCGCCTTGCCCGCAAAGTGCAACCCCTGAAAATGGAGCTTCCAGACTTCCTTCATACGCAGTTCATCGCCGGGATCACCAAAACCGGGGCGCAGACAGAAACCGAGCAGATTGAGCCAATACGCTTCATGTGGAAAAGATAGTTTGCGCCCTTCCGGCAGGGCCAGCAATGTATCCGCCAGTTTGCGGATCAACGCTGTTGGCCAGGCTTCTTTGGGCAGATCGAGGAGAGTTTCTAGCCGTTTACGCAAGCCTTCCGGCGCATGTTGGAGTGCGCCGCCCCGCTGAAAGGTCAGGCTGATTTCGGCCTGGGCAGCATCTAACAGGGCCAGATCGACGGTGGCAACGATCGTCTGCACGGCGGCCGTTGGCTCAATTTCCTGGCGCACATCGAATTCTAGTTTCCACTGATGTTCACTTTGTTGCGATTGGCACCAGAGTTCCAAGGTCCCAATTTCGGTGAGGCGCACAGCCAAATGCACGGGCAAGCGCTGGGCCACGCCTTTACGGCCATAACGCAAGACGGTGCGAATCGGCGGCAACACGCTTATCTCATCGGCGGGCAACTGCACAACATCACCTACACGATCACCCAGGCGCGTGCTGGAGGTATAGATTTGGAAAGCAACTGGTTGGTTAGTTAGCGCGGCAAATTCGGGTTGAGTAAGCCGGATCTCGGCACCCTCCTCGATTCCCCGCGGGACTAGACAGACAGCCGTGTACGCACCCGATTGTGCAGCCCCATCACTTACCGCCACACCAGCGTAATAGGCGCGTGGGCTACCGCTGCCGATGCGTACTCCTTCACCCAGCCGCACCAATCCGTAATAGGCGGCGCCCGCCGCGACAGCTAGTTGGGGTTCAGGATTTGGCAATTCAATTGGCATCCACGTCGCCCCAGCCACCGGTTGAAACCAATTTTGCACCAGCTTTTGCAGCCGCCCACGAATCGAGGCTGGCGCCAGCGCCCCGCCGTTGAAGAGCAAGAAATCGGGATAAAGCTGAGTGCGGCCCGTCTCTTCCTGCAGCAAACGTTGAAAGCGGCGCCAAAAGGTGGCCAGGTGCCGTGTGATCGCCGGATCTTGTACATAGGGCAACCCTAGTTCGGTTAAGCCAGTGCGGCGGGGCGTATTCGTATTCTCCGCCAGATCAATCACGGGGAAGAAACCATCGAGCAATAAGGTTTGCACATCAGCACCGGTCAAACTGCCTTTGAGTGTGCCTGCAATCAGTTTGCCGGATGCGCCGACAATCGTAACATCCACCGACCGCTGCGGATCCGGTGCTTCCAGCAACGTCTCTTTGGCCTTACGACATTGTTGCACCAGTTGATGCCAGCGGCCTGCATCCAACTTACCCGGTTGGCCTAATAGTTTGGTTTCCAGGTGGCGGCCAAGGGCCAGGTCCATGTTGTCACCGCCCAGCAAGAGGTGTTCACCCACGGCCAGCCGGTTGAAGCGCAAGCCTTGCTCGCCAGCACGAATACCGACCAGCGAAAAATCACTGGTGCCACCGCCCACATCACAGACCAAGATTAGTTGTCCATCGTGCATCTGGTTTTGCCACGTCGCTTCGTGATCAGCCAACCAGGCGTAAAAGGCAGCCAGCGGCTCTTCCAGCAGGATCGGGCGCGGAATGCCAGCTTGGTGCGCGGCGGTCACCGTCAACTCACGCGCCACTTCATCGAAGGAAGCGGGTACGGTGAGAATGACCAATTGGTTTTCAAGCCGATTTTCCTCATCGCCGTCCGTCATCTGCGCATTCCAGGCTTCGCGCATGTGCTGCAGATAGTGCCGGCTGGCTTCGACCGGGGAAACTTTGGCGACTTCCTCTTTGGCGCCCCAGGGCAGGATCGGTGCGGTACGGTCAACACCGGCGTGGGCCAGCCATGATTTGGCCGAACTGACCAAGCGACCCGGCACGCGAGCGCCCTGCTCGTGGGCAAATTCACCAACCACATAGTCACGTTCC
>JBBRVA010000631.1:0-5228 GCA_038247295.1 Caldilineales bacterium
GTCAAAGAAAGGACTCAGATGTCAACAGTAGACCAAGTTTATCCAATCAGCAGGCCGCGCGCGCTTCCTCGTAGCCTGCGTGCGCTCTTCGTTCTCATTTTTTGTTATTGCTTGTGGCCAACCGGTGTCGCACAGGCCGCGACTTTCACCGTCACCAATACCAATGACAGCGGCGCCGGTTCACTGCGCCAGGCGATTCTCGATGCCAATGCGCGCAGTGGTGTCGATCTGATCCTCTTCAACTTGGGCAGCGGCGTCCAGACGATCAAGCCCGCCTCGGCGCTCCCCGTCATTACCGATGTGGTTGAGATTAACGCGCTGGGGGGCAATAGCTGTGCAACCATGCCACCCCAACCGCGCGTCGAATTGGATGGCTCGTTGGCGGGCAGCAACGCCAGTGGCTTCAAACTGCAGGCGGCTAATTCGCGCATTGTCGGCTTCTATATCAACCGCTTCAGCGCGCATGGCATCGAGATCAACACCAGCAACGCAGTGATTGCCTGTAACGTGATTGGGCTAACACCACAGAATGGCGTGGCCGGCAATGTCAGCTATGGCGTCAAACTCGGCGGGGGCAACAATATCGTCGGCACCATCGGTGGGGTGGCCGGCAATGTGGTCTCGGCCAACTTCTTTGGCATCGTCATTGAAGATGCGCATAGCGGCAATATCATCCGCGGCAACTTTGTCGGCACCAACAGCGACGGGACGCAAGCGCGCCCCAATACAAACGCGGGCATTGGGGTCGCCTTTGGCGCAACAAACACCACTGTCGGCGGGACAACGGCCAGCGATCGCAATGTGGTTTCCGGCAACGGCACTGATGGCATCTGGTTGACCGAGACCGGCAGCGGCAACCAGGTCATTGGCAACTTTATTGGCCTCAATGCCGCAGGAACCGGCGCCCTCGCCAATGTCACCAACGGCATCCTCATCGAAAATGCCGACGGCAACACAATCGGCGGCACGAGCAGCGGCGCGGGCAATCGCATCGCCTTTAACAGCCAACGCGGGGTGGCCGTCGATGCCGGCAGCCAGAACAACCGCATCCTCGGCAACAGTATCTTTAGCAACAGCCAACTGGGCATCGATCTGGGTCTGGACGGCGTTACCACCAACGACAACGGTGATGGCGACAGCGGTGCCAATGACAAACAGAATCAACCGCTCCTCTCCGGTGCGTTTCTCAAGGTGGACAATCGAACCGAGACCGAGGCCGTGATCAGCAGCACCCCCAACACAACCTTTCGCATTGAATTTTTTGCCACGGAATCCTGTGACAGCAGCGGCTTTGGCGAAGGCGCGACCTTCCTCGGCAGCGCGACGCTACAGACCAATAGCGGTGGCAATGGTTTGGTCGGCCTCATTCTCGATCAAGCCGTGCCAGCCGGTCAGCAACTGACGGCCACCGCCACCAGCAACAATGGCAATGCGCCCGGCAACACCTCGGAATTTTCCGAATGCGTTGCCGTTGTCGCCGAAGCGCCCCCCGCCGCCCCCCAGGCTTCCCCGGATACGGCCACCACGCAAGAAGATACGCCGGTGACGATCAACGTCCTCGCCAATGATGGGCGCGGGGCGAGTGGTCAACCGCTGGTGATTGTGGCGGTCGGCGACCCGGCCGGCGGCACCGCAGCGATTGTCAACAACCAGATCCTCTACACGCCGGATCTCAATTTCAACGGCGGCGACAGCTTCTTCTACAGCATCAACGACGGCAACGCCGCCAACACCCGGCAAGCGACCGTGCGTGTTCAGGTCGAAGCGGTCAGCGATGGCCCCACCGATATTTCGCTCAACAACAACACCGTGGTCGAAAATACTGCGGCCAACACAACAGTGGGCAATTTCAGCGCCGTCGATGACAGCGGCCGTTCCTTGCTCTTCTCCCTTGTCGGCAGTGACAACGATAATAGCGCCTTTTCCACCTTTATCGGGGTATTACGACTGAATACCGTGCCCGACTTCGAGACGAAGCCGAGTTATGTGATTGATGTCCAGGCGCGTAATCTCTTTACCCGCCAAGCCTTTATCAAGCGTTTGACGATCAACGTCACCAACACCAATGACGCGCCGACCGCGATCAGCTTGAGCAATGGTCGCATTGACGAGAATCAACCTGCCGGCGCCGCGGTGGGCACGCTAACGTCGGTCGATTCCGATGCCGGTGACAGCCACACCTACAGCTTGGTCGAAGGCGCGGGCAGTGATGACAATGCCGCCTTCCGCATCGAGGGGAGCATACTCAAGACCAACGCCGTGCTCGATTTTGAGAACAAGCCCCTCTACAGCGCGCGCGTCCGCAGCACCGACCGCGCCGGGGCGAGTTTTGAGCGGATCTTGACGGTCGAGCTCAACAATCTGCCCACGCCGCCGGATGCGATCCCCAACACGCTCGCCTTCTGCTCCGGCCAGCCCATCACCTTGATCGATAACGCTTCGACCAGCGCTGGGAAACGAGTCTTGGTCAAGATCGATGGCGTCACCATCAGCAACAAAACCGCCAACACTTGTACGGTGAATGGCAAACTGAGTGTGACCAGCAATGGCAGCACGGTGAGCAACTTGACCTTTAGCGGCGCTGTCAACGACCGCAACCAATTCCGCATCAGCACGATTCCCGACTTTACCATCAGCGTGGCCGGTATCCCACTGCTGGCGCGCAGCGTGGTGATCGCCTACAACAACGAACGGCCGCATCTGCACATTACTCGCCCGGCCTTGCAGATGCCCAGTGAGTTTGGCGGTCTGTCGGCGGGGCTCGCCGTGCCGACGTTGATCGACAGCGGCGGTGTGCGCTTTGGCACGGGCAAGATCAATCTGCCTACGATTAGCACGGGCAGTGGCTTTGAGATGAGCCTGACCGGTTCACTGGTCCCGGTCGGTGATGGCTTCCAGATCATTGCCGATGGTAGCCTCTCGATTCCCAATATCGGCAAGAAAAAGGTCCCCGGCTCCGAAGGGCGAACCTGTACGATCAGCGCCGGGGTCACCATCTTTGCCAACACACAAGGGCAAACGGTAATGGCGATTGCCGCGGGCAGCGATCAAACGCAACTGCTGATGGGGCCTTACCTGGCCAACAGGGCGCCAGCGACGCTCTTTGCCCCCGATGCGCTGGAAGCCTTCCGGCTCGACGCCGTGCGCGCCGGGGCAAGTTGTGATCCAGGCTTGCCGATTGGCCAAACCGGCCTCTTCCTCACCGGCCTCGGTGGCGAGATTACCCTGATCCCTGGCAATGAGCGGGTTGATGTGACCGTGACGATTGAAGCGGGTAAGAGCCTGCCGGGCATTGGCCCGATTCTCGCCCTGGAAGGGACGATGGGCTTCCAGCCGCGCCCCTTCCAACTAGACCTGGGCGTGGCGCTCTCCTTGCTCTCAATTGAGATCGCCCGTGCCGAGGCAACGGTGACGACGAGCAGCTTCCGCGCCAGTGTGCGCATCGAAGCGCTCTTCTATAATGGCTCCGCCACGATCAACGCCTTTACCCGCAACGGCAAAGCGACCTTTACCGGCTCCGGCCGCCTCGCCATTGAGGTCAAAAAGGGGTCGATCGTCGAGGCCGGCGAATGCTTCTTGGGCATCTTTTTCTGTCCACCCGCCATCCCGCCCTTTGACACGGGGGAACTGGCCGCAGTGGGGGCCGATGTCGGTGAATTTACCAATGGCCGTTTTGGCTTCAAAGGCTTTGTCAAGATCTTAATCTTCGGCACCCACGGCTTCTATGTCGACGAAGCGGGGGATTTCAGCTTTAGTAATGTGGACAACTTCAAGTTGGTCTCCCCGCCCCAAGTGGCCGCCGCCCGCGCGGCATGGGCCGATGCCTTGGCCAAGGGTGAAACGGTTAACGCGGCTGCCGCCGACCGTGACTATACCTTCTTCGACGCCGGCAATGGCCAGATGGGGGTGATCATCCGCGCCGGGTTGACGAAACCAGCGGTCGATCTGAGCCAGATCCAGGCCGCCGGCGCGACCGATGTCATCACCACCGTGAACTTGATCAAACATGGCGATGTGGTCTTCAACATGGTCGCCGATGCCCCGCTAGCCTTCACCCTGATCACGCCGGAGGGCAAAGAGGTAACGCCGGCTAACTATACGGATAGCGCCGGCTTGGGCTACACCATTGAGTACTTGCAAGAGGTCGGTTTCGAGCCGGCGAGTGAACAGGCGCTGGCGCAGGTGAAGGCGACGACGGCCACCTTGCCCACTTTGCTCTTTACGGGCTTGGCCGGTGCCGCCGACCTCAACCCCGTCGATCTGCGCATTGACGGCGAGACGGTCTACTTTGATCTCGACTTCTACACCGACCTGAAATGGATCAAGCCGATCCCGTTAGCGGTGGGCCAGCACACGGTGGAGTTGCTGCGCACTGGCACCAACACCGTGGTGCGCAGTGGCACGATTGACCTGGCCGCCAATACGAATGTCAGCTTCTTCCATGTAGGCGGCCCGGCAGCCGGCTTTGTCGCCGTCACCGATAACAATGCCGCCCCAGCAGCGGTTGGCAAGAGCAAGGTGCGCTTCTTCAACGGTGCCAATGCGACGCTCAATCTGGTCGTTAATGGCACAACCGTTCTCAGCAACATCGCGTATAAAGGCATCTCGCCCTATGTGGAGATCGACGCCGGCACCCGCAATGTCGAACTGCGTACAACGAATGGCAATACGCTAGTGGGGCAACTGTTAGCCACTGAGCTGGCCAACGGTGGTGTCTACACCTTCCTGAGTACCGATTACACGCTGAACGGTTTCAACGTGACCCTGCTCCAACGCGCAGATGCGTTGTACAGCCCCGCCTACCTGACCTACTACAGCGTCGATCAGGCGCAGATGAACCAGGCATGGCAGATGAAGTTGGTCGGTGATACGGATAACACCTTCTACAATCTCTCGGTCTGGGGGCCGGATAGCCCGCCGATCCTGGGGACTGTGGCGGTTGATAGCAACAACCCCGCGGCGACGCAGGTCAGCTGGCAGTTGACCTCGGACAACCGCCCGACGCGCATCTCGATCTACGCCAATGGGGGGGCGATCAGTGCTTCCGTGCCCGTCACCAAGGAAGATGGCACGGTGGATACAGGGTTGATCCCGCTCTATGAAGGGACGCTGGTCGCCGAGTATGAGATTACCGACCTGGCCGAGCTGGGCGGGCAACTGGTCACCAAGGTGCTCGACCTGAACACCCTGCCCTCCGGCAGTTATCACCTTTGGGTGCGCGCCGATGA
>JBBRVA010000632.1:0-5200 GCA_038247295.1 Caldilineales bacterium
ATCGGTCAGGACGTGCAGGCGCGCGGTTGGCTGTTCGCTGTCGGGGGTGCGACGGAAGGCCGCCAACAAGACGCTACCCGCCCCACGAACGGCAACCGTATCAGCCACTGTTTCATAACGTGCACAGACGGGATGATCCAACGCCAGTAGACGCAAGCCACGTTCACTGGTATTTAATAATAAGGCGCGCAAATCGGCCACGCTTTTCACATTGGGCACGACCACGGTGCGTGGCAGCAAATTCAAACCAGCGGTGATGCCATCTTCTAAAAATGCGCCGATCACACCAAGGCTCGGCCCATAAAAGGCCAGGTGCAGCGCCTCTTCAGGATCCGTGGCCAACCGGCCCAATACGTCGAGCAAGCGCCGGCCACCGCTGCTAAGCAACATCTCCGGCGTCAGATCGACTACCGCCAGCCCAATCGCATCGAAGTTGAGCCGGCCCAGGCGCGGGCCTTGCACGTCTACCACAATTAGCTCTTCCAGCCGCGCCTGTAGGGGCACGGCCAGTACACTCTCCCCCGTTGTCAGCAAGACCGGCAACTGCTCAGCGGCAAAATACAGCGCCTGTTCGATCAAGATTTCAGGATTGGAAAATAACAAAATCGCCATATCAGTTCGGGCCTATCCGCAGCTATCTTTGTAACAGTCACTTGATGCCGGTCATCGTCTCACTAACCGTCCACAGCCGCGCCGCAGTAGCCGTGTTATAAGAGACTTTCGACGAAGGCACGGCTTTTTTCTTATCGAAATATTGGCCATTGACCGTTTCCACAGCCGGTGAGGTGGCCAGATAAAGCGAGGTGCTAGCGCCTTCTTCTACACTGAGCGAGAAGAAATTCATGGCGATGCGAATGACGCATCGCCAGATCCAACCATTGTTGGTGCCAAAATTGCTCGCCACCATGCCCGGATGCAGCACATTGGCCGTCACGCCTGTGCCTTCTAGTCGTCGGGCCAATTCATAGGTAAAAAGTACATTGGCCAGCTTTGAATTGCTGTATTGACCAAAACCGCGAAAGCGCTTTTCACCCTGCAAATTGTCGAAATCAATCTCACCCATCAGATGTGCCCCCGAAGAGACGTTGATAATCCGGGCTGGGGCGCTGGCTTTGAGTAGATCGAGCAGCAAATGAGTCAGCAAAAAATAGTTGAGATGATTGAGCGCCCAGGTCATCTCGAAGCCTTCGTCCGTCATCTGGCGCGTCGAAAAGGTGGCGCCGGCATTGTTGATCAAAACATGAAGTTGGTTGTATTTCTGCTTGAACTGAAGCACCAGCTGGCGAATATCGCGTTGCCGCGAGAGATCTGCCACCATATGGTCGAGATTGGGATTGTTGGTTTGTGCTTTGATCTGTGCGACAACCGTCGCACACTTCTGGGCGTTGCGCCCAACGATAATAACAGTGGCGCCCAAGCGCGCGAGTTCAAGCGCAGTCACCTCGCCAATTCCGGCGGTGGCGCCAGTTACCAGACAAACTCGGCCCTGCATCCGTGAACGTAGTTCAGTCACAGCTTTACTTGCTCCTTATAAAGCTACTGGTCGCGGCTGACACGGGTAGCTGGGGGCGTCGATTTTGTCGAACGCCGATCGGGAATGGCTGACGCGATACCATCTTAACAAGCTTATCCCAGGCAAACAAAAATGGCGGTGAGAAAAATTCCTCATCGCCATTACTGCTATCGCTATTATTTTACTAAATCAAAGCTTATATACTTTGATCGTGATCCACGAAGGAGACGATTAGCCTTTCTTCGTAGCACTTCATGTCGCTTCGTGGATTAGCTAAATTTTGTAATGGCCGGATCGGCGAGATTACGCAGCGACAGCTTCTGCTTGTACGTCTGGCTGCTTCACCAATTCTAGCTCAATGCTGATCGTCACTTCTTCCCCAACCAGGACGCCGCCCGTTTCCAACCCGACGTTCCAAGTCAAGCCCCAATCCTTGCGGTTGATCTTGGTCTCGGCGTTAAAGCCAGCCACGGTTGTGCCCCACGGGCTCTTCGATTGGCCGACATATTCCACATCCAGCGTCACTTCCTTCGTGATATCGCGAATCGTCAAGTCACCAATCAAATTGGCGCGCTCACCCTTAACTTCCACGCGCTTGCTCTTAAAGGTCAAATAAGGATAGGCATCGACATTAAAAAAGTCGGGCGACTTCAAGTGGGCGTCGCGCTGCGCATCGCGGGTGTTGATGCTTGCCACATCAATTTGGATATCGACGGTGGTAGCCGCCGGATTGGTTTCGTCGATATTAACGGAGCCCGAGAAAGTTTGGAATTCACCGCGCGTCTTAGAGAGCATCATGTGACGGACAGAGAATTGAATGTGAGAATGACCATTGTCGATTTGCCAAGCCATGAGATTCTTCCTTTTCTACAGATGAGTGATTGATTTTTTACGAAAACCAGTGTAAATTTCAAGTAAGAAAAAAGTTATCTTTATCTTACTTGTTTATAAAACAATTGCATTGTGCATATTTCACATTGCAATATTTGCAATTACAAGTATTTTAGTAGAGAATTGGGCAACTGTCAAATATTGAAATTGGAAAATGAGTAATATATGATCACAGGCGAAAATCGTGAGGCAAAAATGGCGCTGTGGCGTGGTTATCTGCAAACCCACGCCACCGTCATTCGTTTATTAGAAGCTGAATTACAGAAGGAATTGGGGCTGCCATTGCTTTGGTATGATGCGCTGAATCAGTTAGATGGAGCATCCCAGTGGGGGTTGCGTTTACAAGACCTGGCCGACGCCATCAACTTAAGCCAGAGTGGCTTGACCCGCATGCTGGATCGGATGGCTGAGGAAGGATTGGTCGAGCGTAGACCCTGCCCAGAAGATCGACGCGGTCTATTTGCCAAAATTACCGAAGTTGGGCGCGCCAAATTGCAAGCCGCGATGCCGATCTATTTGCGCGTGCTGGATCAAAACTTTTTGCGCCATTTGAGTTGCGAGGAAGTAGCGGCGTTGCTCAAGGTCTTTTCTACGATTGAGCAGTTGCAAGCACAAACGTAGCTTTACAACTAAACAGGGTCAGGACGCGTCAATAAGTCGCTTTTCAATCTCTGCGGCTGAATGTACAGTTAATAGCTGCTTGGCTAACGCCCGCGCGGTCTTCATCTCTAGCGCTCGAATACGCGTCTTTATCTGGGGAATAATGGGCGCGTGCATACTTAATTGATCCAGCCCCAGCCCGACCAAGAGTGGCGTTGCCAACGGATTACCGGCCAGTTCACCACAAATGCTCACGCGGATGCCGGCTGCGTGAGCAGCACTGACGACACTCTGCATGGCGCGAATTACCGCCGGTTGGAAAGCGTTAACCAACCCTGCCACTTGCGCATTGCCTCGGTCCGCCGCCATCAGGTACTGGGTTAGATCATTTGTCCCGATGCTAAAAAAATCGACTTCACGCGCCAGTTGATCGGCCAATATCACCGCCGACGGCACCTCGATCATAATACCTGTTTCCAACGTCGCCGCACAAGGCAGATTTTCCTGGTTCAATTCATCACGCACCACACGCAGCAGCGCTTTGGCGTCGCGCACCTCGGCCAGTGTACTTACCATGGGAAACATAATCTGAACTGGATACTCGGCGGCGACGCGTAGAATTGCCCGCAGGTGCATTTTAAAGAAGAGCGGATTGGCCAGACAGTAACGAATGCCACGCCAACCGAGAAAAGGATTGGCTTCTGGGCGTATGCCCAGATAGGGGATCAGTTTATCACCACCGACATCCAGGGTGCGGATGACAAGTGGACGGCCATCTAGCTTGGCGGCTACCGCGCGATAAGTAGCCAATTGCACTTCTTCACTGGGGGGTTGGGTGCGCCCCATAAAGAGAAATTCGGTCCGAAAAAGACCCACCCCTTCTGCGCCGGCAGCTAACGCCACATCCAACTCATGCGGGCCACTGATGTTGGCCATGATCGCAATTTGTTTGCCATCGCGCGTAACAGCCGGCTGACGACCGGCCGGTTGGGCACGAGCTTGATCAGCCTGCCATTCGGCGCGCCGATGGTAGAGGAGGGCCGCTTCCTCGGCTGTCGGCGCCAACCAGAGCTGGCCGGTTGCGCCATCCAATCCAATTAATTGGCCATCGCGGATCAAGTTTAATACATCCGGCACACCGGTCAGCGCAGGGATGCCCAGCGCGCGGGCCAAGATCGCGCTGTGATCAGTGGGACCACCTGCTTCGGTGACAAGACCGAGCACATGGACAGTGTCCAGCCGGACTGTTTCGGAAGGATTGAGGTCGGTGGCAACAAGAATGATCGATTGGGCAAAGACCAGCGAAGGCGATACAGCATTCGCCAAGCGGCGTAATACACGCCGCCCCACATCGCGCACATCCACGGCGCGGGCCCGCAGGTAGGCATCGTCCAATACTTCGTAGGGCTCGACAATGCGCGCAATGGCGCGTTGCCAGGCAGCTTCCGCATTGCAACGTTCAGTCAAAATTTTCTGCCGCAGATCGGCAATCAGATCTGGGTCTTGTAGCATCAGCCGGTGGGCAGCAAAGATTGCGGCTTCGGCTACCCCCTGTTGCCGAGCGCTCGCTTCAATCGCCTTTAATTCAGCCAACGCAGCCGCAATGGCAACTTGGATGCGTTCCCATTCAGCGCCAACGTCGTCCACCGTCCACTCCTCAATGGTCGGCAGATCGGGGTAGAGTAAGATAGCCGGCCCAATGGCGATGCCGGGCGAAACAGGGATGCCATTGATCACACCAGGTGAGACAAGTGGCAGCGCGCCACGAGTATCGGCCGCAGACGTTTCAGTTGGTGGGCTCTGCGTGTCGCCAAAATTAGTAGCGGCCAACGCTTGGATAGCCGCCAGCGCCGCCTCGGCGTCTGGTCCAACCGCAGAAAAGAGCAGTTCATCGCCCTGGCGTGCCCCAAGCATAGCCAAAGAATTAACGCTCCTCACATTCGCACTTTTGCCACTGCTACTTTTAGCCACCTGAATTTCAGATCTAAAATGGCTGACAATTTCGACCAACCTTGCCAATGGGCGTGCATGAAGGCCAAGTGCATTGGGGACAATAAGCCGGAGTGTTTCTGCCGCGACCAGATCAGGCATCGAGCTTGGCAATGTTAGGCTTGCTTCACTTGGCAAAACGGGGATAAGCTGTTGTCGCTTAGCCTCGAGCGCCCCACGTGCCTCGGCCATCACCTGCATGATCGA
>JBBRVA010000633.1:0-5199 GCA_038247295.1 Caldilineales bacterium
AGGACAGTAGGACAGTAGGACAGTAGGACAGTAGGACAGTAGGACAGTAGGACAGTAGGACAGTAGGACAGTAGGACAGTAGGACAGTAGGACAGTAGGACAGTAGGACAGTTCACTGTTCCACTGCCCTACTGCTCTACTGCTCTACTGCTCTACTGCTCTACTGCTTCACTGTCTACAAAATATTCAACAAATTCCTCACGCAGCACATTCGCCGGTTCGGACCAGAAGATGTCTGCCTTTTCAAGCATACCACCCAGTAGGCGTCCAATTTCTTCGCATTTCTGATGCAGATTGGTTGCAGTGGTCGTGTTCCAGTAGCCACAATCTTGGGCTGTATCAATCCAATGTTGAGTCTCTTGTTGTTCACCATCGGCGTCGGTTAGCTTGCTGATAAAGTGTTTCTCATAACGACGTTTGGCCCACGCTTCCGCAATCTGCGCGCCGATGGAACGTGATGAACGCCGGATCTGATCGGTAAGCGCAAACATCTCCTCTTTCGGAAACGCCTTCGTTGACTGAAAAATCTCCTGTGCTAACTTTCTTGCTTTCTGATACACCAACAGATCACGAAACGAACTTACCCTCAACAACTGCGCCATCTATTAATTCTCCACGCGTGTCTTTTCAAGAAAGTAATTAGGTAGCGGTTCAGTAGGACAGTGGGTTAGTACGAGTAACACTGTCCTACTGTCCTACTGTCTCACTGTCCTACTGAACCACTGTCCTACTGAACCACTGTCCTACTGTCTCACTGTCCTACTGTCTCACTGTCCTACTGTCTCATTCCTCAGTTCGTCCGGTCGTGCCGCAAGTGCGCCGCTTCTTCCGCTTCCTCGGCAGTAAAGAAGTTGGGCGGCGTGAAGGTGCTCTGAATATCGCGCCGTTGGCCGTCGCGACCGGCGGCGCGCGCGGCTTCCATAATCTCGATCACATGGTAGGCGTGTTCGGGTGTGATAATTGGCCGCTCACCTTTATGAATGCACTCGACCAGATGGCGGATGCCGTCGGTCCACGGCCAGTTGGGATTGCTCTCTTCGTAAAATTTCCAGGCACCGGCATCATTCTGCCAGAGTTCATAGCCTTCCGGATCCCAGTCATCACCCAGCATCTGGATCGTACCCTCGCTGCCGTAGATTTCCAGCGCCGCTGTGCGATAGCGCTGAATGGTAAAACCGGTGCTGACAACCGCATAGCAACTATCAGCAAACTCGATACAGATGTGGGCGTTGTCGTCGACCTCAACCTTCATCAGTTTGCCTTCCACCATGCGCTCTGGCACCGCCGTACCGACCAGGCCCGTCACGCGTTTGGCCGGGCCAAGCAGACCGGTCAGGCTGACGACGTTGTAGACACCCAAGTCAAACATCGAGCCGCCGCCCTGTTTGTAAAACCATTGGCCCCACGAGGGACCGGCCCAGCCATAGAAAGCCCGTGCCATGTGCGGCTTGCCAATATCACCACGCTGGATGTGCCGCCAAATGCGTTGATAGGTGGGGCTGAGAATGACGTGAGGCGCCGGCACCAGAAAACCTTTGCTCTTTTTCGCCAGTTCGACTAGTTCTGCCGCTTCCTCCAGGCCGGGCGACATGGGTTTCTCGACCAATACATGTTTGCCCGCCTCTAACGCCGCCCGTGTGATAAAACCATGTTCCTGCATCGAAGTGGTGACCAATACCAGATCAACATCGTCTGCATCCACCACCTGCTCGAAGTCTGTAGTAAAGCGTTGATAGCCAAAGCCTGCGCCCAGCACCTGGTCGCGGCGTTCTTCGCGTACGTCGCAGGCGATCACAGTTTCTACCAGACCGCGCGCTTTTAGTTGGTTGATCTGGTTGGTATAGGGGCCGCGCATCACACTGCCACAGCCGATAACACCGATGCGAATGGGATTCGCCATACTTGTTCTCCTCAATTTTTCTGATAGATAGGGTGAGCACAAATGGGTAAAATTACTTTCATGCGAGTACAACACTGATGCGTTGCGGAAAATCTAATGGCACAGCGAGGCCATTGCGCTGGCTCTCCAGTGCAAACTTCAGCCGGTCGCCGCGATAAATTGCCTTAAAATATTCAACCGGCTGTTCCTGTTCACTGTAGGTGACACCCTCCAGCAAGATCATGGCCGCGCCAGGCCGCAAATTGAAGAGTTGCTGTTCATATTCATTGGCAACCGTGGCCTCAAAAGTTTGCCGGGCCCGTTGCAAACGCAAACCATATTCCACTTCCAGCAATGTGTACAATGACTGCACAGCCAGGTCGGCCCGTTCCAGACCGGGGCAACTGGCAACTGGAATAAAACTGGTTTCCAACAGCATCGGCACGCCATCGACCTGACGCAGACGCACAATTTTAATCGTCTGCGCACCAGAAGCCATTTGGAGTGCGGTTGCTACACGCAACGGAGGTGCGACAATGCTCTGCTCTAGCACAGTGGAGGCAACAGTGCCCCCTTGACGCATGGTCTCTTCTGTAAAGCCAAGCAGATGAAGCACGTCGTAGGTGAGCTTGGGCGCGGCTACAAAAGTACCCACCCCCGGCTTGACTTCGAGCAACCCTTGCTGCACCAGATAGGCCACCGCCTGGCGCGCCGTCATCCGGCTGACCCCCATCTGTTCACCCAGTTCGCGCTCAGAAGGAAGCTGATCACTTGCACCTAGCTCACCGGATTGGATCTGCTCTTTGATCCGTTCGGCCAGTTGGTAGTAAAGCGGGATCGGGCTCTGTTTGTTAAGCGCCATCGGCATCCATGGGAATTAAAATAGGGTGCGAATTTCCGGCATGCAGTATGGAGGTCTATACCGGAGCTAAAAATGATAATACCATGCAGTAGCCAGTCTGTCAAGCAATTTTCCTATTGCGGCGCACAGACCTGACAGGTTTTGAAACCTGTCAGGTTAACTCTATTTTTCCACCAAGCTAAGTTTTCGGCCAGGTAAAGCGGAAAGTGGCGCCGCGCCCAGGCGTGGACTCGACGTGCAGCGTGCCACCGCGACTTTCCACCACCTTTTTGACAATCGCCAGCCCCATGCCGCTACCTTCCACCTGATCGCGCGGACGGAGGGTTTGGAACATTTGGAAGATCCGCTCGGAGAATTTCTCGTCCATGCCTGGTCCATCATCACGCACACTAAACTCCACCATGCGGCCCAGATCGCGCGCGGATACCCACACTTGACCCTCGGCACGGTGATGATGTTTGATGGCGTTGTCGATCAAATTGCGCAGCACCAATTCCAGCGGCACGCGTTCGGTGAGCAAGATGGGCATTGGCGCCTGCGTGATGACGCTGAAACCCTCGATAGGCGTAACCAGTTGGGCCACATCGTCTACCAGGGCGGCGGTATCGACGTTTTGTTTGGCATATTTGAAGCGATCAGCACGCGAATAAGCCAGTAGATCATCGAGCAATCTTTCCATGCGTTTGACACGCCCACGTAATTTCCCCAGATGTTCCTGCGAAGCGGCAGGTAGCTGCTCGGCCGCGTCTTGCACGATCCAGTTTGAAAGATGGTCGATAGCGCGCAATGGGGACTTCAGGTCATGCGATGCAACATAAGCAAATCGATCCAGATCTTCATTACTCTGGCGCAGCTCGGCTGTACGCTCGGCGACACGCAATTCCAACGTTTCATTGAGCTGCCGCAGTTGGGCCTCGGCCTGCCGTGCTTCTTGATAGAGGCGTACATTATCGATCGCCAAGGCGGCGCGGTGCGCGACTTCCTCCGCAAAGTGTAGATCGGCTTGTGTGTAATGGCGGTCAGAGTCGGACCAAACCAGCGTCAGACCACCCAATACCTGGCCCCTGGCCTGCAACGGCACGATGATCACCGATTTGAACCCCACCTGGCGAATAATGGCAAGTTCCTCGTCATCCGGTTCGCTGCGCAGAATTAGCTCTTCTGAAATTTCTGGATAGAATTCAGCCACACCAGTTCGCACCACGTTGGGTAATCCATAAGCTGCATTCATATCGGGTGGGCTTTGCTCACGCAGCGCACGGGCCCATTGCACCTTGGTCGGGTCTACATGGGCAACGGCGGCCAATTCCAGCGCGCCATCCGCGCCCACAATATCGACTGCACACCAGTCGGCCAGATGTAATACCATCAGATCTGCCACTCGTTGCAGCGTAATCGCATAATCCAAGGAGGCAGTCAAGACAGCGCTGGCCTCGGCGAGAAAATGCAGGCGTGCTTCAGCCGCCTTGCGCGCCGAGATATCCTCAATCACGGCGACGCCATATTGGACGACACCCGCGGCATTGCGCACCGCCGAACGTGTCATGGTGGTCCAGATGCTGTCCCCATTTTTGTGCAAGTAACGTTTCTCGAGCCTATAGCTCGTGATCTCGCCGGCGAGCAGACGTTCTGTTTGCGCCACATCGGCCGCCAAGTCGTCTGGATGGGTAATAGCCTGATAGGTCTTCTGCAACAGTTCGGCGCGTGAATAGCCGATGATTTGACACAGCCGTTCGTTGACCCGCACATAATGGCCGTCCGGGCTGATTTGAGCCATACCCACCGCGGCCTGGTCAAAGGTGGCGCGGAAACGTTCTTCACTCTCCCGCAAATCGACCTCGGCCTGTTTACGTTCGGTAATATCACGGATAATGCTCAGCAGCACGCGCTCACCGCTGATATCGGCGCCAATTGAGCTGACTTCAACCGGAAAAGTAGTGCCATCTTTGCGGCGATGACTGGTTTCAAAAAGGATGCCCTCTCGATCAGCTTGCGCCATTTGTCCGGCCACAGTCGTAACTGTGGCCGGGCCGCGCAGATCGTAGATGTGCATACCAAGCAGCGTTGCCCGGTCGTAGCCATAGGCAGCGACCGCCGCCCCGTTGGCTTCAATAATACGCGCGTCCTGACCAATATAGAGAATAATATCGCGGGCCCGTTCGGAGAGCAGTTGATAACGGGCTAAAACTTCTTCTGCTTGCTTGTGCGCAGTTCGATCGAAGGTAATGCCACGCATACCCAGTGGTTGGCCAGCGGCATCTTTGATCACAGAGGCAACGGCTTCACAATACAATGCCTGCCCATCCTTGGTGAGCCAGCGAAACTGGTTCACGCCGCCTTCGCCACTGTTAAAATCGGCCGCCGCTTTACGTGCCGCGGCCGCTTTATCGTCGGGATGCACAATCGAGAGCCAAAAGTTGGGTACGGCCAACCATTCGGCCTTGCTGTAGCCAAGCAG
>JBBRVA010000634.1:0-5177 GCA_038247295.1 Caldilineales bacterium
GCGGTAGCACGGGCCACCCTCGATGCCGCGCGCTGCGTCTTCCGGTTGGTAGACCGTAGCCTGACCTTCAAACATAAAGATGCTGCCATCGACCAACGGCTTGTTCAGGAATTGGCAGGCATCGTTGACCAGATAGCGGGTTGGGAAGTTATCCGAGCCGTTGATCACAATGTCGTAGTCACGGATAATATCAAGTGCATTGGCGCTCGTAATCGGCTCGCGGTAGCCCTTAACGATCACATCTGGGTTGATATCGTGGATGCGATCCGCCGCCGATTCCACCTTGAGGCGGCCGACATCTTTGTTGCCATGTAACAATTGGCGTTGGAGATTCGACACGTCAACCGTATCGAAGTCCACAATACCCAGCGTGCCAACACCGGCGGCGGCTAAGTACATAGCGGCCGGGCTACCCAGGCCGCCCGCGCCGATCAACAGGATCTTACTTTCCAGCAACTTGATCTGGCCTGCCTCACCCACATCGTTGAGCATGGTGTGGCGGCTGTAACGAATCCGTTGCTCTTGGGTGAGTACAGTGGGGATTTTGAAGGCGAAGCCGACATTCTTCCAGTCATTGAAGCCACCGATCAGCGAGATGACATTGGTGTACCCCATTTCTTTAAGATTGCGGGCCGCCAACGCCGAACGCACGCCACCCGCACAGTAGACCACCAACGGTTGCTCGCGATCGGGCTGGTGCTGCTCGATTTGCAGTTCCAAAAAGCCGCGCGGGATAAAGACTGCGTCGGGCAGATGACCCTGGACAAATTCGTCGCGCTCGCGCACATCGACGACCGTAAGGTCTTCGCCAGCATCCAGGCGTCGCTTCAACTCCCGGGCAGAGATTTCGGTGATCTGGCTTTTGGCCAGTTGGACCAATTGGTCGCGGTTTAATTGACTCATGCGATTACCCCTGCCCACCGGCCATGGCCGGCACTATCGAAACCCGATCAGTTTCGCTGACAGGGGTCTCTAAACCCTGCAAGGTGCGAATTTCGCTCTCATTGACAAAAACGTTAATAAAGCGCTTGACGTTGCCGTCGCCGTCCAACACTTTCTCGGCGATGCCGGGAAATTTTTGGTCGACGGCGTGGATAAGGCTGGCAATGTCATTGCCTTCTACGATTACTTTGGCTTGGCCGCCAGTTAAGCGACGCAGCGGTGTGGGCACCATCACTGTTGCCATTCAGTCGATCTCCTTCTGAATCTTTAGGTAAATAATCTATCCAATTGAACCTACAAAATTATCTAAACGTGTAAACAAATGGGTAAAATAAAAACGCCGGGTTCATCAAAGCGATGAATCCGGCGCAAAGGTGGACGTAGTTGAAGCATTGGTCCGCCTTGGGGTTGGGCGTGAATCAGTCTACTATGCTCAAGCTTTGTCATTTTCACAGAAGTGAGCTTTCAATTTTTGCACCATTTCTCATCACTGGCTGAGTTCGTACGCGGGGCAACCAGCACCATGCTGGCGGCGCCCGCTAGCGACACAAGCAAGTGAGACAAACAACTGAGGTGCAAAACTGAACAAACATAGGTATCCTGAATCAGAACGATTGTGCAATGCTAAGTGCACTATAAAAATCATACTGCCAATGCCACAAAGTATACTCTGCGCACAGGGGTTTTGTCAACCAGGATTTAGTATCAGATGCATCTTTATATTGTCACCTCAATCGGGTGTTCCTCTACGCTAACTGTGCGGCTATCGAATGTCTGGTTATCGGTTGAGTAGTAAACTACATAAAATGGTTTTGGCGTTTGTTGGGCTATTTCTTGCAGCGTCGACGGGACAGGTTGATCCACAGCCTGGTAATAGGCAAAGAGCCCCGGTCGTGTTTCATAAAACGCCAGCGTCTGTCGTAGCGTTGGGATATCCAGTTCCAAAAAGGCCGGCAGCATGCGGAAGGCGCGAATCACCGGTGCGTTGTCATATTCCAATGAGCAGATCAGATAGATACTATCCGGATAGTTGGCATTCCAGGCATCAGTGGCCGACGGATAGGCAACAGAGACTGGATGCGAGTGATAGACGCCCATCATCTCATCGTCATTGTCCATAAATTTAAATTGCAGCAACAAAGTACGCGCATCGACTTCATAGTTTTCAATCCGTTCTTCGGCAATATTTTGGCCACGAAAGAGCTCATAGGCTTCCAACCCACGGCCGCGTAAGACCCCGCAAATTTCTTCGGGCTTGCCTTCGCGCGCGTGCGCTATGATCTCTGCATGTATCGACTGCGGCAATCGGGCTGATTGCATCGTTTCTGTTCCTTTCCAATCTTCCACTCAATGATTCTATGCCGCTATTCAGCTGCTTATTGAGATGGATACTTAACTAGCTTTGTACTTACCCATGTAACCCACCACATGTAACTATGCACGACTAGATCATACTCTGATCCATCTGTTTTGACTAAATTGACGTTTGGATTACAATAGGGCAAGCTTGCCGGTCAGCCACTGATTTCCTGTGGCGCCTGTAGTCTACGTTTGAAACACTGCAAACAAAAATCGCCCGACATTATTCATACCCATGCTGTATACAGTTATGGTTGTATTGCCATTTTGCTGATAAAGAGATTGATCTTACTGTTGGTCGCAGATTGACCAGCCACCTGTTCCCCATATTTGCATCCTCCCTAGATATAAGATGCATTTCTAAGCCCGCTTTGTTACAGGAGGTATTCACATTTGCGTACCCTATTAAAACTTTCGGCTGCGATTGATACCGTCAGCGAACTATTCGGTCAACTTGCCAATTGGATTGTGCTCATCACAATTGCAATCGGCTTCTATAACGTTGCCGTTCGTTTTACGGGGCGCTGGACGGGACTCCAACTTTCCTCGAATGTCTACATTGAATTGCAACAATATCTCTTTTCGCTGATCTTTCTGCTGGGTTTCGCCTACATTCTTAAACATGGCATCAATGTACGGGTCGACTTTCTGTACGCGCGGTGGTCGGACCGGACAAGAGCATTGATTGACCTGGTTGGCACACTCGCCTTTCTCATTCCGTTCTGCATTATCGGCATCTATGTCACCATCAGCCCTGTCCTTACTTCGTGGGGGCGCCTACCAGACGGCACATGGGGCGCATGGGAAATGTCACCCGACGCCAATGGTCTCCCCCGCGCGCCAATCAAGTCGATGATTATTGTAGCGTTTACGTTGCTGCTCATGCAAGCTATCTCGCAGACGATTAAATATTTGGCGGTCGTGCTCGGCCACCGGGAGATCGAAGCGGTAATCAAGGCCGAAACGAGTGAAAATTTGCTTGTCCAGTAGCCGAGAAGAAAGTAAGCAGTGTCGCTATGCCACTAGTCCAGTTGGGCATAAATAGCTATGCAGTGAGTCAGTAGGGCGGTTTGCACTGACTCACTGTCCTACTGACTCACTGGCTTACTGTTTACTAATTACGACCCAGCACCCATCTCTTCACACAGAACTAATCTTTTACGGAGAATTATCATGGGCTATGAATGGCTAGCGATTGCCATGTTTGTTGGCTTTTTTGTTATCTTGATGAGCGGGTATCCTGTCGCCTTCTCCTTTGCCGGTACAGCCATCGTTTTTGGGCTGATTGGGTTGGCGGTTGGCGCCTTTGATCTCAACCGTTTGCGGCTCTTGCCCAATATCTGGTTTGGCGCGACGATGGTCAATTTTACCTATCTGGCGATCCCCTTCTTTGTTTTTCTGGGCGCGGTTTTTGAAAAATCTGGCCTGGCCGAAGAATTGCTGGAAACAATCGGCATTGTGTTAGCGCCTGTGCCCGGTGGCATGGCACTGGCGGTGGTTTTTGTGGGCACCTTGCTGGCCGCCACCACCGGTGTGGTCACCGCCACCGTGATCTTGATGGGCTTGCTTTCGTTGCCGGTGATGTTGCGCAATGGCTACGATAAAAAGCTCGCCACTGGTGTAATCACCGCATCGGGTACATTGGCGCAAATGATCCCGCCCAGCTTGGTTCTGGTCGTCCTGAGCGACCAGATTGATGCCAGCGTGGGCGATCTCTTCCTCGGTGCGCTGATCCCTGGCCTAATGCTTTCTGGGTCGTATGCACTTTATGTTGTTGGCATTGCCTGGCTCAAACCCGAATTAGCACCACCAATGCCAGCAGAAATGCGTACCCTGCGTGGGCGGGCGCTGCTCTGGCGCGTGATTGTGGCTGTTGTGCCACCTTTGCTGCTTATTTTCTCGGTATTGGGCAGCATCTTTTTCGGCGTCGCTAGCGCCACAGAAGCTGGTGCGGTGGGAGCAGTAGGCGCGTGTGTGCTGGCTGCCCTCAACCTGGGTCTGCGCGGCAAATTTCGGCTGGGCGCCTATTGGCAACTATTGCGCGAATCGGCCAAGGCCACCGCCCCGCTAACCGGGCTGGTGATCATGATTCTCTTTTCGTCCTCATTCTTTAGCCTGGTCTTCAATGGGTTGGGTGGCACGCGCTTTATCACCGATCTGCTGGTCAATATGCCCGGCGGCTGGCTGGCCTTTATCATTATCAGCAATATCGTCATCTTCCTGTTGGGTATCTTCTTGGAGTTTGTCGAGATCTGCTTTATTGCCATGCCGCTCTTTGTGCCCGCCGCGCATGCCTTGGGCATCGACATGGTCTGGTTTGGCGTCGTGATGGCGATCAACTTGCAGACTGCCTTTATCTCGCCGCCGGTTGGTTTTTCGCTCTTCTATCTACAAAGTGTGGCGCCCAAAGAAGTCAAGACGTCCGATATCCATAATGCAGCCTGGCCTTTTATGGCGATTCAAGTGGTTATATTGATTATTGTGATCGCGTTTCCCCAAACCGTTACTTGGTTGGTGGGTATGGCCGCCATGCCGGGCGCTTAAAGCTGGGTGGGACAGTAAGGCAGTAGGACAGTAGAAACACTGTCCTACTGTCCTACTGTCCTACTGTCCTACTGTCCTACTGTCCTACTGGCAAAAGGACCTAACCAATCGTCGAATCGATGTAGCGGGTATAGCCGTGTTCGTTGATATTGTGCCAGGCGTTAATGCCGTCGCGGAAGATCTTCCATTCATCAAAGAGCGCCTTAAAGTCTGGGTCAGCGGCCGCTAGCTCATCGTATAAGGCAAAGGATGCCTCTTCAGCGGCAGCCAAAATCTCCGGGCTATAAGGGCGCAGTTGCACACCTTGGCTGACCAGTGACTGCAACGCCGTA
>JBBRVA010000635.1:0-5171 GCA_038247295.1 Caldilineales bacterium
CCAAAACACTAGAAGGGTTGGCCACTTTGACCGACGAAGAATGGTCGCTCACTGGTCGCCACCCCAGCCGCGGCGTGATTACGATTGAACAATATTATGAAACGATCGCCGGCCATGACTTACTACATGCCCGCGACATCAAACAGGCGTTGGGATTGAGTTAATTGAATTGCTTAAAAACAGTAGCCCCAGTTGGACGCAAATAGTTATACAGTCAGACAGTGAATCAGTAAGACAGTAGGACAGCATCCACGCACTGTCCTACTGTCTTACTGATTCACTGTCTGACTATTTCCGCCGCAGTCAAGTATCATTCCGAGATTAGAAAGGCAGCGTTCATGCTGGCTAGTTTGAAAACTATTGGATGGCGCATCGAGCTGGCATTGGTCGGTTCTTTACCGCCGGCCATCCGCAATAACATGTTGATCGAACTGTGGGCGGCTTTGGCCTTTGGCGCATTTTTTGCCGCTACCACGCCCTTTTTGCCCGTCATTTTGCGCCGGGCAGGCGCCACGCCCACGATGTTGGCAATCTACACCTCGCAGCAGTTTCTTGGCTCGGTGCTCACCGCCTTTAGCATCGTGTTGATGCGGCGCCGGCGCACGATGAATATTATTACTTTTTCTTGGCTGCTGTCACGTTCGCTCTTTATGCTCTTTGCCTTCCTTGTCCACCCCGTTTGGATGATCGCCCTGGGTTCGCTCTTTTGGCTGCTCGAAGCGTTTCCCAATCCCGGCTACACGCGCATCTTGCAGAAGATTTATCCGGATACCGTGCGCGGCAAGGTGATGTCACTGGTGCGCGTGGGGCGTCTCTCGATGGTGATCTTGATCACGCCACTGGCCGGCTGGGCACTGGACCATTGGGGCTATCGGATTCTCTTTCCGCTGGGCAGCGTGTTGGGGATTGTGTCGGTGTTGCTCTTCACGCGGCTGGAAGTCAATGAAGGACCGTTGCCGGTGCGCCAAACAAAGACGCTCTCGGAATTGTGGAAGATTTTGCGCGAAGATCGGCGCTTTGCCGAATATTTGCGCAGCTTTGCCTTCTACGGCACAGGCACGTTAATGTCGTGGACGGTCTATCCGCTGGTACAGGTAGACCGGCTCCATCTCACCTATTCGGACCTGGGTTTGCTCGGCTTGGCGCAATCGATCTTCTGGCTGCTGGGCTATCTGATCTGGGGGCGCGTGGTGGATCGCCGCGGTGGGCTCTACGTGTTGCGTATGAACTGTGCAATTGCGATGCTTGTCCCATTTTCCTACATCTGGGCGACGAGCACGTGGATGTTACTGCCGGCGTTTATGACGCAAGGCATCATCAACGCCGGTTGGGACATGGGGCTGATCAACGCCGGCATCCAACTGGCCGATCCCGAGCGCGTGACTGAGTATGCGGCCGTCCAAGGCACGGTTGTCGGTGTGCGTGGCATGCTCGTTCCCCTGCTCAGCGTTGGTCTTTTGCAGCTTGGGGTGCCGATGACAGGCATTTTTATACTCAGCATCGGCTTGATGGCGACCGCCTGGGTGATGTTTGGTAATATCCAGGCACCGCTGCCCACGCAGCCATCCTCGATCACCCGCTACCGTTGGCCGATTCGGTTTCGCTGGCCGTGGATTTAGTAAGTGGTAAGTAGTAATTGGAGATTGGTAATTAAACGCGTCGCAGTTAATTACCAATTACCATTTACTACTACTACCCCAGCACCCCTTCTTCTCGGAACGCCGCCGCCAATCTTGCAATCCCTTCCCCAATCTCCTCCGGCGTGTTATAGCCAAAACAGAGGCGCAGTCGATTTTTGCCGGCGATGCCGTCGGGTGCGAAATTGTTGCCGGGCAAGTAGCCGACATCGGCCGTTTCTAACACCTTTTCGCGAATCGCGGCTACGTCTACTCCCTCTGCCAATTGCAGCCAGATAAAGAGGCCACCTTGCGGATGGCTCCAGGTGGCGCCTTGGGGTCCAAAATATTCATCGAGTGCGGCCAGCATGGCGTCGCGTTTGGTGCGCTGAATGTCGTTGATCTCTTCAATGTGCGAATTCAAGTGCCCGGTGGCATAGCGGTGAACGGCAAAGGCGGCAAAGGTGTTGACCGAGCCACCACTTTTGGCCGCCACGGCGCGCGCCAGCAGATCGGGCGGGGCAGTCATGTAGCCCAGGCGCATCCCTGGTGCAATAACCTTGGAGAAAGAAGAAACGTAGATCACGCGCCCGGTGCCGTCCAGGGCATGCAGTGAAGGCACATCGCCGCCGTCGTAACGCAGATCCCAGTAACAGTCATCTTCCAGAATTGGCACGTCGTATTGTTGGGCCAGCGCCACCATCGCCTTGCGCCGCGCCAGGCTCATTGTCCACCCCTGTGGGTTGTGAAACGTGGGCACCGTGTAGATAAATTTGGGCGGTTTGCCTTCACTGATCGCCTGCTGGATCACCTGTTCCAGCACGGCGGGCAGCATCCCTTCCCCATCACAAGCGACGCCACGGATATCGGCGCGAAAACGGCGCATCTGTTGCAAGGTGCCACTGTAGACAAAATCTTCGGTGATCAGAACGTCGCCCGGGTCGACCAGCGTCTCGATTAGCATGTGAATGGGCTGGCCAGAGCCGTCACCCAGCACGATATCGTCGGCGCTCACATGGATGGCGCGGTCGCGGGCCAGTTTGTTGGCGATCCACTCGCGCAGCGGGCGGTAGCCCTGAATATGGCCATAAACGGCCAGATCACAACCTTCCTCGCTTAGCGCCTGCTGCAGCGAAGCGACCAGATCGTCGAGCGGGAGTGAAGCCGGGTCGGGATAGGCCACGGCGAAATCATACTTGCCACGGCGGGCCGCGTCGAGCGGGCGTGGTTCCGCCGCCGCGTGCGAGAAAAGTTTTTGGTAGCTAAAGCCGTTCGGTTGGGTCATAGTCGTTTTACATGGCCGCCATTGCAAGATGTTGATTCATTACACGCCAAAAGGTGGCTATCGCCTCCCGCTTTTCGTCAAAAAAATCTTCAAAGAACCCAGCCGCATTGAACTGAGCTGGGTAGGCATACCGTTCCCCATCGTCGCCGATTTCGATCACCCAATCCGCTGGTTCACGTGGATCAATAACCGTAAAAAGATCGGGCGAGTAGAGGTAGGGACGCCCCTGATCGTTTAAGATTCGTAATTCGTCGGCTTCAATGCCAATCACCACATAGGGTTGTCCTGGCGTCAGATCTGGATACGAGCTGGCGCTCTGTTGTAGTTTAACAATCATCGTTGGTTCACCTGTTTTCGCTTCAACTCAACCCGGCCAATACCAGGATGCTCGTACCAGTGGTACTCATACTGTTTGTCAACGAGTTCAAAGCTTGGGCTGCTTTTTTTCACCCATCGGGAGGGTTTGCCACCATACATATCGACCAAACGGTGTACATCGCGAATACGAGTGCCCTTAGCAATCACGCGCGCCTGGGCAAGCATCAACGGAGTAAGTTGTGAATTCATCGATAACAATACCGTAGGCAAGTTTGTGATTAATAAGCAACAGTATAACCGATCATTCACAACGGGTCAATCATCACCCGCCGCCGCCCTGGCCCTAAAAATAGCGCATTGCGAACAAATCTGTTCTCCGTTACAATAAATGCAGTCAATTCTAACACAGGCACACAAAGGATAAGACGCTCTATGCATTTTGATCTTCTCATCAAAGGTGGCGAAGTTGTCGACCCAGGCGGCGGCCACCAGGGGCGCGTGGATGTTGCGATCAAACGCAACCGGATCGCGGTGGTCGAAGCGAATATCCCACCCGAGGCAGCCTTTCGCGTAATCGATGCCACCGATCAATATGTCACGCCGGGCCTGGTGGATTTACACACGCACGTTTACCACAACGTCACCACTTGGGGCATTCAGGCCGACCCCGTGGCGGCACGTAGCGGAGTAACCACCTGGCTGGATGTCGGCTCGGCGGGGGCGTACAACTTGCCCGGCTTTCGCGAATTCATCGTCAAACCGGCGGACGCCCGCATCTACGCCTTGCTGAATATCTCTTCGATCGGTCTGACCGCGCCGACCTGGGAGCTGGCCAACCTCAACCATTGCGATGTGGACATCTGCTGCAAGCTGACCGACTTGCACCGCGATCTTGTGCTGGGCATCAAGGTGCGCATCGACAAAAATACGACCAGTGGCACTGGTGTAGAACCATTGCGCCGCGCCCGCGAGGCAGCCGAACGGTGCGAATTGCCGATGATGGTCCATATTGGCATGGGGCCGCCCGACATTGCCGATGTCTTAGCCTTCTTGCGGCCAGGTGACATCCTCACCCATTGCTGCACCGGCCACTCGATGCGTTTGGTCGATGAAACAGGCAAATTGCTGGACGTAGCCCGGCGCGCCTGGGACATGGGCGTGGTCATGGACATTGGCCACGGGGCGGGATCGTTCTCCTTTAACACCGCCGGCGCCATGATCGATGCCGGTCACCAGCCAGATGTGATCTCATCCGACATTCACC
The DNA here is from genome assembly GCA_038247295.1 of Caldilineales bacterium. Classification (GTDB taxonomy): domain Bacteria; phylum Chloroflexota; class Anaerolineae; order Caldilineales; family Caldilineaceae; genus JAPLGZ01. The sequence goes on from JBBRVA010000635.1 coordinate 4,484, forward strand.
AGTTTAGCATTCATGGCCCGCTTTTCGATCTGCCCACCTGTATGAGCAAGTTCTTAGCGCTGGGCATGACCTTTCCTCAGGTCGTTGAAGCGGCGACAAGCCGACCGGCGGCGGTGTTGGGCTTACAAAACGAGATCGGCACGCTCCAGCCCGGCGCACTGGCCGACGTGGCCCTTTTCCGCCTTGAACAAGGCGACTTCCCGTTCTACGATGTACACATGAATCAGCGCAACGGCAATACCTTAATTCGCAACACACTGACGATTGTCAATGGCCGACCAATGGCACTGCTCTCCGACCCGCCACCGATGCCGTGGATCGAGTTGACGGGTGACCAGCGTTCGTTGATCGAGCGTGGCCATACACCAGCGGCGTTGGCCGCGAGTAGTAAAATGTAGGTGCGGTTTTTAACCGCACATTTTCGGTTAGACCACCCATGTGCGGTTAAAAACCGCACCTACATTTCCTTTGCCCAGTTTCAAGAAAGGATCTACCAACTATGCGTTTCGGTATGAGCGGCTGTTTTCTCCCCGATGACATGAACAATTTAACCCCAGCCATGTGCCAAGAAGTGCGCCGGCTGGGGTTTAGCGGCATTTTTACGCGCTTTCGCAAGAATGACCCGCGCACGACTACACGCGCCGAGGCCCAGCGCGTGCGCGATCTGCTGGCCGGCGAAGGGGTGCGC
>JBBRVA010000636.1:0-5169 GCA_038247295.1 Caldilineales bacterium
GCCGCGCCGGTACAGTCAGTAAACGCGTTCAATCTTAAGGCATGGTGAAGCGAATGGAAAAACGGCTAGCTGAGAAGAATAGAATTGGCCGCGAGGAGATTGCTCATTGTCCACCACAGCTACTGATTACGATCTAGATCCGGCTGACACCAGTGCGACGGAGCAGCCGCGCCAACGGATCCGCTTGATCTATGAAAAGGGAGAATTGGTAAAGTTTATCTCCCACCAAGACGAATTCCGCCTCTGGGAACGGACGTTGCGGCGCGCCAATCTGCCCTTGCTTTATAAACAAGGTTTCAATCCGCAGCCGTTTATGCAGTTTGCTTCGCCGCTGGGGGTAGGCATTACGGGCCTGCGCGAGCCAGTGGATATCACACTCAGCCTGCCTGTCCCGCTGGCCGAAGTAGAGCGCTTGATCCGGGAGAAATTGCCCCCCGGCATTCACTTACAGACGATCGAAGAAGTACCGCTCAAGACGCCGGCACTTTACAGCCTGTTGATCGGCGCCGATTATACAATTTTGCTCTATGCCGAACCCGGCGAATTAGCTTCTAGCCGCATCACGCAACGCATCGAAGAATTTTTGGCCCAGTCCGAAATCGTACGCGAGCGCGAACGCAAAGGGGAGAAGTACACGTACAATTTGCGGCCGCTGGTCTTTGTCTTGCGCTATGCTGGCTATGATTCTGCCAGCGAAGAGCATCGCATCTTTTTGCGTGTCCAGCAGCGTGAAGGCGCCACCGGCCGTCCCGACGAAGTTGTCGCCGCCCTGGGCTTTGACGATTTTGCGCGTACGCTGCGTCGCGACTCACTCTATCGCAGTGACCAACCTGCGGACGTGGCTACCTTCGCCGCCTACCCTGTAATTAGCCAGGCCGAAATTCAGCCGACAAAGTCGTCACGGCGCAAGCCTAAGTGGGGTTACAAACGTCAGCCCCCCAAAGAGCAAGCGACCGTTGCCAGCGGTCGCTCGATCAGCGAACGTGCCGGCGACGAATTTGTATAGGTGGCTCTGCCTGCCAGTATGGACTTTTAGCAAAGAAGAGGTGTGGTTTTCGACCAAAGTCAGAAAACCACACCTCTTCTACTTTTAGCCTTCATTCAACTGTCAATAGTTCACTCTGCACACGCCCCAGGGCTGCAACCAACTCTTCTAGCCGCACCGGCTTGCTGACATAGTCGTTCATGCCGGCGGCGATACAGATTTCCCGGTAGCCATGCACGACATCGGCGGTCATGGCGATGATGTAAGGCTGGTGGAGAGTCAACGCACTCTCGCGGATGCGGCGGGTGGCTTCCAAACCATCCAGTTCTGGCATGTGAATATCCATCAGCACAACATCATACGGTTGGCGTTCTAGCGCCTGGATCACTTCGAAGCCATTGGCGGCAACGTCGGCCCGATAGCCCAGCCGGTGCAGGATGCGGGTGGCAACTTTCTGGTTGACAATGTTATCTTCGGCCAGCAGGACGCGTAGAGACTGGGGTTCACTGCTGATGCGGCTAAATTGGGAGCGGTGCCGCGCTGGGATCGCAGCCGTGGGCGATTGGTGAAAGATGCGCAGCATGGCATCCAATAACTGCGATTGTTTGACCGGTTTGGTCAACACGGCGGCAAAATCTGTTCTCTGCACGTTTTCACCCAAGTATTGTTTGCCCACCCCCGTTAATAGGATAAGTGGCAAGGGTTGGGCCACCGGCGTCGCTTGGATTTGTGCGATCAAGGTTGATCCATCCATTTCCGGCAGCTTCATATCTAGGATTGCAGCATCAAAGGTAGTACCGTTGGTCAATTGGGCAATGGCCTGGGCACCGGAGGCCACGGCAATCGGCGACATGCCCCAGCGGCGAGCCTGTGTGGCCAGGTTGATGCGGTTAACTTCGTTGTCATCCACGATTAAAATTTGTTTGCCGCGCAGCGAATAAAAATCGTATTCGTGGGACGATGGTATAGATGACGCGGGCGCTAAAATCGTAAAATGAAAAATTGACCCGCGCCCTTCAATGCTATCAACCCACATACTCCCACCCATCAATTCGCATAGACGTTTGCTGATCACCAACCCAAGCCCAGTCCCCCCATATTTGCGCGAGGTAGAGGCGTCCACCTGCGAGAAGGATTGGAAGAGACGATTCATGCGCGCTGCGGGGATGCCAATGCCTGTATCTTGGACTGTAAAGTGCAATTGATGGAGGTCTCCCCGTCGCTCGCTGTTCACCCGGAGCACTACCTCACCCTGCTGGGTGAATTTCATCGCATTGCTCACCAAATTCACTAAAATCTGGCGCAGACGTGCCATGTCGCTGACGATGGCGTAGGGCGTCTGTTCATCGATAATGTAGGCCAGTTCCAGCCCCTTTTCGCTGGCGTTGGCGGCGAACAGCTCAAGCGTGGTTTCAATGCAGTCGGTGAGGAGAAATGGCTGTGCTTCCACCTCTAACTTGCCAGATTCCAATTTAGAGAAATCAAGAATGTCATTAATGATTAAGAGTAAATTATCCCCGCCAGTGCGGATCGTTTCGACAAATTCGCGCTGTTCGATGGTTAATTGTGTATCTAATAACAGGCTAGTCATCCCGATCACCGCGTTAATCGGTGTGCGGATTTCGTGGCTCGTATTGGCAAGAAATTCAGATTTAACACGCACAGCCGCTTCGGCTTGTTCTTTGGCCTGGCGTAATTCGCCCTCGACTTGTTTTAGGCTGGTGATATCGCGACTGATCCCGATTAAGCCAATAATTACACCGTTGCTATCGCGCAGCGAAAGCTTAGTGGTCAACACCCAAAGTGGATTTTCAGCAGCGTTCTGGGCCAAAAGCTCAATGCGGTTCAATATTGGCGCACCGCTTTGAATGACATTTTGTTCATCGGCATAGTCCGCTTCGACCCAGCCAGACGCAAAGAAATCGAAATCCGTTTTACCGATGATGGATTCAACACAATTGGCGCCTAAGCGATGCAGATGGGCAGCATTGGCCGTAACAAAGCGGCTCTGCGTATCCTTGACATAGATGTAATCGGGCAAATAATCCATCAATGCGCGCAGCAGGTTACGCTCGGTCGCCAACGCATCTTCGGCCCATTTGCGTTCGGTAACCTCTGTGCTAACTGTCACCGTGTACTGTTCCTGCGCATTAGCTAAAACGAGCGGCCGTTTTACGGATTGGAACCAGCGCACATTTTTATAGCCATCAATGACGCTCTGCAATGGCATCGATATCTCTTGCTGTGTCCCCAATTGGGGGCTATCTGCACCGCCATCTTCACCCTGCGCTTGATCGTCTGCGATCAACGCTACATCATTGCGACCGATCAATTGCGCGGGCGTTGTTGCCATGTAGTGGGCGAGTGATTCGTTGACTAAAACCAATTTGCCGGCCTGATCTTTGACTGAGATATGGCTGGGAATGCTATCGAGCACTTCGCGCATAAACTGTTCTTGCTGGCGTAGCTGGTTGGCAATCTTTTGACGGGCAATTGCGCCGCCCAGACTGCTGGCAACCGTGGTCAAAATCGACCGCGTACTATCTAGCCAGGTTTGTTCACTCTGACAGTCATCGAAACCGATAAAGCCCCAAAACTTACCGTCGATCATGATCGGCATCACTAGCGTGGATAAGGTGCCTTGCAGCTTAAACCAGGCCCGTTCACTCAGCGGAAATTCGCGGGCGATCCCTTCAATTGGATTGCCCGCCGCCAATTTTGTATACCAAACCGCCAGGTTCGGTAGATAGGGGATATTCTGAAGTTTTGCTGCATCAACCTGCGGGAGCGCTTCGGCGCGCGTCCAGGTAAAACGCTGGCTGAACAAGGGTTCGCCTGTCGCTTGATCAGTGTGATTTTCAAAGACATAGATACGATCCACATCCGCAGCTTTGCCCAGCGCGGCCAGGGCTTGCTTTACACTCGCGGCATAATCGGTGGAAGTCAACAGATGACTTGTTGCTTCAGCCACTGCCCGCAGGAGGAGATCGCGCTTGTGGAGCGCTTCTTCTGCTGCTTTGCGGCGCGTAATATCGGTGGAGACTACCAGGAGATGACCGCGCTGCCCGTCGATGGATCCCAATGGCAGCTTTTCGGCCTGAAACCAGTGAACATTGCCCTGTGGGTCGGGGATACTTTCGTCCGAAAATGAGCGAACCTCGGCTGTCTGCAACATGTCCCTGTCTTCTTGCGCAAAGCGGGCCAGGGTTGCGCGATCAAAATCTGGTGCAACAAAATCACTTAACTGTTTGCCGAGCACATCTTGCAAGGCCGCGCCAAAGAATTTCAGAAATGCCTGATTGACATGCAGATAGCGGCCGGTGCGATCTTTGACCGTAATCAAGTTGGGGCTGGCGTCCAGGATACTCTGGGCCAGCGTCCGCTGTTCGTTAAGTTTAGTTTCAATTTGACGTACACCCGTCGTTTCGACCAAATAAACGTTAATGTAATTGCGGGCGCGAACAGGTAACACGAGCGTATTAAAGCGCCGGTCAATAATCAGGCATTCATAATCAAACTGCACAATTTGATCATGCTGCCAACTTTTCTTAATATGAACCAACCAATCTTCGGGCACTTGATCAGTTTGTAATGGATATAGTTTTCTCAGGTGTTCAATGCCGGCTGGATTGGCATATAGGATTTTCCCGGTGGCCGTGATCCGAAAAATCGGATCCGGGTTTTCAGCAGAGATTCTGGCGAGCGTTTCAAGCTGGAGAAGGCGACGCGAATAAATTATTGTGGCGATGAGGGTAATGAGCCCCAGGCCCCAAAGCCAAGTTGGGACGAAGGAGGTCCTTTGCCATAACAAAATGAGTGTACCAGTAATGATTAGTAAATAAATCGCTGATAAAGCCTTATACATTTCTAAAATCCGCATTCAATTGATTTTTAGGTACACATGATCTTAATTGACTAGTTTAAGATACCATTAAGGAGAATATTTGCAAATAGTTCAATGGTACTAAAAACTTTAAGAATTGTAAGGTTGAAGAATTATTTATAGCAATTTTTATAAAATTAGGACTTACGCACCGGGAACGCCGCCATCCCTGGCGGCTGCCGGCAAGATGCCGGCGCTCCCAGGTGAAGCTGCGTAAGTGCTAAAAATAAAGCGCCACCAGCAATCGATTGCTGGTGGCGCTTTATTTTTCTGGTTTATTTGCTCTGTAAAAAGCGATCCC
>JBBRVA010000637.1:0-5164 GCA_038247295.1 Caldilineales bacterium
GTGCCCAAACCGAGCGAAAGCCGGCTGTCACCGGTTAGCCCCAAGGTGTTATTGATCGCGGAGAAGAGCGCGCTGAAGAAGACCAAGATGCCAATGCCCATTACAATTTCTGGGATGACAATCGGAATGTAAAGCGCGGCTTCCGATGCGCGCTTGACGGGAAAAGCATAACGCTGCAGGGCCAGCGCCGCCATCGTGCCGATCACCGTGGCGATCAAGGCGGACGCGACAGCAATGATCAAGGTATTGCCCGCCGCATCCAATGCGTCGTCATTTTCTGCCAGCCGGCAAAACCAATAAAAGGGACCACATGGCCCCTGGTTGACCACGCCCTCAAAGACAATGTTAGTGCGCGACGAATTGAAGGCAAAGACAATTAATACAATGACAGGTGCATAGAGAAACACGTAGACGAACAACGCCGTCAGCGTAACCCAGGGCGAACGCTTATTGCTCATGCCGCCGCGATCTCCTCGCCGAAGCCAAAGCGCCGGGTGTAGTAGAGCGTCACGACCAGGGTCAACGCCATCAGCAGGATTGCCGCTGCCGAGCCAAAGGCAGGGTTACGCGCATCGAGAAATTGGCGCTGGATCAGGTTGCCCACCAGCAAAACCTGGCGCCCACCCAGAATGTCGGACACGATAAAGGTGCCCATCACGGGCACAAAGACCAGAATTGTGCCGGCCACCATGCCTGGCGCAGAAAGTGGCAATGTCACGCGCCAGAAGGTGCGCACGGCGCTGGCGCCCAGATCGGCGGCGGCTTCGAAAAGCGAACCATCGATCTTTTCCAGCGAGGTGTAGATCGGCAGGATCATAAAGGGCAAAAATTCATAGATCATCCCCACCAACACTGCACCTTGTGATGGGTAAAAGTCCAGCGGTGTAAAATGGATGCCCACCAGCCCGAGCACCCAGCCAATCAGGCCGTTCAGCACCCCCTGCGTGCGTAAGATCATAATCCAGGCGTAGATACGGATCACAAAATTGGTCCACAGGGGGACCAGCACCAGGAACAGCAAGGTGTTGCGCCGCTTAACCGGGGCGCGGGCGATGAAATAGGCCAGTGGGTAGGCCATCAAGATCACAAGTACGGTGGTCTGAAAGGCCAGCACCAGCGAGCGCCAGATGATCTGCAAGTAGAGATCATCAAATCCTGTCTCACTAAAGCCAATCAGGCGTAGATAATTGTCTAAGGTAAAGGTGTAAATCACATTGCCGTCTGGATCGCGCCGGCCAAAGCTGGTAATCAGCGTCAGGATTAGCGGGATAATCAGCAGGATAATCATCCACAGCAGTGTGGGTGTAATCAGCAGCGTGCCTTGCAGTCGTTTGCTTTCGCGCAGTCTTTTGAGCATATTTAATCTTCTAAAGCTCCGAGAATAAGTTGGCCACCGGCATGCGCCAGCCCGGGACAGCCGGTTCTGCTTCGGCAGTATCACCATCCTGGTAAATGGTCGGTGCGTCAGGTTTTGTCGATCGGTAGACGCGGACGACATCTTGGCTCAGCAGATCCACATCCCATACTACCAAAGTGCCAGCAGCAAAGTAATCCCTGCGTTTCTCGGCCATTTTTCGCTCGGTTGGTGCGCCATAATCACCTTCGCTGCGCACTTCGACCGCAAAGACGGGCGATCCTTCATAAAACTTCATACCGGGGTTAGGGCCAATATAAAACGCCGCATCTGGGCTGAAGGATGCACGATTTGGCAGATTGACGCAAAATCCTTTGTTATCACTAACAGCGCGACCCTTTTTCGTGCGTTTTGCGTACTCGCGCAAAGAGACATAAATCTCGTCGCCAGCGTAACCTGGATCGCCACCGGTTGGTGACATAATTTCTATCTCCCCGTTTACGATTTCAGCCTTTTCAGGCAATTGATAAAGCTCGTCAATCGTGGGTCGTATTTTTGCAAGCATCGATTCACCGCCTTCGCCGACTCTTTTGAGCATATAATTTTTGCTCCTTACACATTCCGATCGATCAAGGGATCAGCTCTTGCACAGGAATGCCACCAACTTCCACGCCTTCGATCAGCACGGGGATCGAGTCGGCACGCGTGTAGATCTGGCGTTGGCGGTAATCCGGCAATTTTCCAGTTACGATAGGATCGCTGTACACCTCAATCTGTTTTTGCTGAAGATCTACGATCCAGTAGACGATAATCCCGGCGCGAGCATGCAAACGTTTCTTGAGGTCACGATCCCGGCGCAAGGTTGCATCTGCAACTTCAACAACTAGCGCAATATCTTCCGGGCCAGGATGACGGTCAAGATAATAAAGGGTATGGCCGCGCACGACGACCACATCAGGCTCTGGTTCACTGTCAATAGTCGTAATTGGTTCCTGTGAATCGACATACCATCCATCAGCAATAATATTTTCCAAAGCTTGACGCAACAGAAGCGTAACAACGCGATGAGGCGGGGTTTTTGACATTTTGGAAACAAGCCATCCTTCCAGCAATTCCACTGGGTCATCATCGGTTAAAATGCCCGCTTGAATCATCGCATGATATTGTTCGACATTTAGACGAAAAATCGGTTCCGTTGGTACTGAATCAACGGCCGTCATACTCGTCGGCACTGCTGATAGCGAAGCTGTTTGCACCATCGTAGCCATGATTTTACTCCGTTAGCAGACGCGCTGCGTCCGCCGAAAAAGAAACCGTCACCGCATCGCCCTCGTTGGCCAAAGGGCGCGAGCCAGGCAAATCGTTTTGCATGCGCACCCGCACCCGGTGATCACCAGTTAAGCGCACATTGTAGTGCGTATCTGTGCCGATGTAAACCACATCCACAACGCGACCATCAAATTGGTTGGCGTCGTCGTTGGTGTGGCCCAAATCGATCTTCTCGGGCCGCACAGCGACACTGACATCAGTGCCATTTACGACCGGGCTTTCCAGTGCGGCGTGGACCGTTAGTCCACCGGCCAACGCTACGGCGGCCGTTTTGCCATTTTGGCTGCTAATTTTGCCGTTTAGAAAATTGCTTTCGCCAATAAAATCGGCCACAAACTTGCAATTCGGTCGTTCGTAAATTTCATTGGCCGTGCCAATTTGTAACGTCACCCCGCCCGACATCACAGCAATCCGATCACTCATCGTCAGAGCTTCTTCTTGATCGTGCGTCACATAGACAAAGGTGATGCCGACCTCGCGCTGGAGCCGCTTGAGTTCCATCTGCATCTCTTTGCGCAGCTTCAAGTCCAGCGCGCCCAGCGGTTCGTCGAGCAGCAACACTTCCGGGTGCTTAACCAAGGCGCGTGCCAATGCCACGCGCTGCTGTTGCCCGCCCGACATCTGGCGAATGCGCCGCTTTTCATAGCCGGGCAGGCGCACCATTTCCAAGGCTTGGGTGACGCGTTTGGCAATTTCATTTTTATCGACGCGGTCCATTTGCAGACCAAAGGCTACATTTTCGCCAATCGTCATGTGCGGGAAGAGCGCGTAGTTTTGGAAGACCGTGTTGACGGGCCGTTGGAAAGGGGGAATGCGCCCCATTGGCTTGCCGTGGATGTAGATTTCGCCCTCAGTCGGCAACTCGAAGCCAGCGATCATGCGCAGCGAGGTGGTTTTGCCACAGCCAGAGGGGCCAAGCATGGAGAAAAATTCTCCGTCGCGGATTTGCATTGTTACATTACGCACCGCCGCAACAATTTCACCGGAGGGGCCGGGAAACCGTTTGGAAACATTACGCATTTCAACGGCATATTCTGCCACTGCTTGGACCTCCATCATGTATTAAGCCTATATTGTGGTTTGGATCAATCAACATCTGGCAATCAAGTGATAATTTAAGTGGTAGTTCTATGGTATGAGGCAGGTGAATTTTACTATGTTCAGGGGTGGTGTCAAGTTGCAAGCGGATTAAGTTGATATTCGCCACCCTTTCTAATAATATTTATTACACATTACTTACCCTCGTATAGCGAACGTAACAGCTTCGTAATCCATTCGCTCAGCAAGATGCCTTCTCTTTTTGCCTGAACCTGTTAGAATTAAATCGAAAGAGTCGATTTTGGTAAATTTGTGGTTAAAATCTACGTTCATCCGCATTTATTGTATACAGGTAGTAAATATTGAATACAAGATCGTAAATATCAGCAAGGAGACTTTATGCGATCCAAAATCGGCCGCTTGATCAATCTATGCGCTGTTCTATTAATCCTTAGCACACTGGTCAGCGCCGCTATCTCGCGTGCGGCGCCACTGCTGACGCCTGGCGTTGGCCCCACGCTGCAGAATCCAATCTTGTTTGTCACCCAAGTGCCCGTCCCGGCGGACTTTACGACAATTGGCTCGGTCTTTGGCAACCATCGCGCGGCCATGGATTCCGTATCACGCGGCGGTGATCTCTGGATTCGTTACCCAGATGGCACGCTCAAGAACCTGACAGCGACGGCTGGTTATGGCAGCGCTGGCTTCCAAGGCGACAATGCGATTGCCGTGCGCGACCCGGCTGTGCATTGGGATGGCAACAAGGCCCTCTTTAGCATGGTGATCGGTGCGCCGACGCAACGCTATCAGGTCAAGACCTTTTATTGGCAACTTTATGAAATCAGCGGCTTAGCGCCGAACGACATACCCGTCATCACCAAAGTGCCCAATCAGCCAGCCAATTACAACAACATCAGCCCGATCTACGGCACCGATGACCAGATCATCTTTACCAGCGACCGGCCGCGCAGTGGTGAGGAACATCTCTATCCTCAACTCGACGAGTACGAATCGGCGCCGACGAACAGTGGCTTGTGGCGGCTGAACCCGACCAACGGTGACTTGCGGCTGCTCAACCATGCGCCTTCGGGCAATTTTACGCCGATGATCGACAGCTTTGGCCGTGTGGTTTTTACGCAATGGGATCATTTGCAGCGCGACCAACAGGCCGACGCCGACAAAGCCGACCCAACTTCGTACGGCACCTTCAATTATGCTGATGAATCGGTGGACGCGGCGGCGCTCTACAATAATCGTACGGAGGTTTTCCCGGAACCGCGCGGCGGCTATGTCCCTGTTGGTTCGAACTTGAATGGGCATACCTTTAACCACTTTTTGCCGTGGCAGATTCATGAAGATGGCACCGAGGCGGAAATTTTGGGCCACCTGGGCCGGCATGAATTACATGGCTATATCCCAGCCACCCTGAATGATGACCCGACA
>JBBRVA010000638.1:0-5163 GCA_038247295.1 Caldilineales bacterium
GGCATATCTAGTACACTTGGGCGGAAATAACCATACTATTCTCCGGTGAATCAGTAGTGAATCAGTAGGACAGTGAGACAGTACAAACACTGTTCTACTGTCCTACTGATTCACTGTCTTACTTACGCCCAAGTGTACTAGGACCTTTGCACCGGCGCGCATATGTGGCGTCGTTCGTCACTGCCACCCTCGCCAATACCATACTATCATACCGTTAGCTATTACCGTTAGCTTGTCATGTGGGCTGGGGATGACACAGATGGTTTTACGCTTGGTTGCTGCTGACCACCAGGCCAGCCCCCCAACAAAACCCGCATGATAACCCTGGGCGGCAGCAGTTTAGTGGGCGGTGCCAACAGTTGCACCACCTTGATAAAAGCCAACGCCACCACCGTATCATGCTGGGCGACCTTTTTTAGGCGCTCAAAATAACGGTCGAACAAGGTGCGCTTTGCTTTCACGGTATCGGCGCCGACAACTAACGTTCAGGGCACATCGATCACTTTGGCGATCAACTTGAAGAATTGCCGCGTATCCGGTGGCTGATTTTGTTGTTGCGCGGTGCACAGCCAATCACGGCCCTCCTTCCACACATCCGACTCGCACCAATAGCGCCCCATGTTGGCCGCCAAACGCAAGCCCAACTCGACATCACCGTGTTCAGTGAGGGTAAAGTTGAGGGCGGCGCGCAAGTTTTCCTGCTCCACGGCGAGCATACGCCGCCAATCCAGCGCCTCATTCACCACAAGGCGTGTCTCGATTTTCTCGATCAGCCCGGCGAAGAATTGGGCATGGCGCCCTTGCAAGGTACGGATTTCGCCCTGGCCTTGCAGATGGTCGGCCGCATAATGGCGGATCAATTCGTGCAAGTCGAAGCGAGCCGCGGCGCCAACCGCGTTGCGGCGCAAGAGTGATTTATCGATCAAGCTCGCCAACAGCGGCAACGTGGCCCCGGCCACTTTTTCGGCTGCTTCACGCGTGCAACCGCCGTGGAAGAGGGCTAATCCCATCAGCGCCGAACGCTCTTGTTCGCTTAGCAATTTCCAGGAGTGGTCAAAAACCGCCCGCATACTGCGGTGGCGCACGGGGGCATCGCGGTCGGCAAAGGCCAAGAAATCGATATTGCGTGCCAACTCCTCGGCGATCTCTTCGGTCGAAAGCACGCGCACCCAAGCCGCAGCCAGTTCGATGCCCAACGGCATGCCGCCGACCAAGTCACAAATCTGGAAGATCGCCGCGCGGTTGCTGCTGTTGAGGGTAAAATCGCTCAGCTACCCGGTAAACAGCTGGGCTTGGTGCCGCGTCATTTTGCCGCTGACAGGATGGCTGAATCTAGAAAATGGTTTTACTTATAGCACTGGATATTCTATACTGTAGCATAACGCACGATACCGCGCTTAATGAGCAAGCATCAACTGCGCATAGACTCGTTCTTGGGACGGGTCGCTAGAGCGTTGGGGGGTCTTTTCTACTTGATCGAGTCTACGCCGATTTTAGCCACCAAACTGTATATTCCTCCACTGCGGCCAAAAATTGTCCGCCGTCCCCGCCTGATCGAGCGGCTTAATGCCGGTCTGCACCGCCGACTGACGCTGATTTCGGCGCCGGCCGGCTTTGGCAAAACCTCGCTGGTCAGCGAATGGGTGGATAATTTACGATTTTTGCGCCCAAAGGGCACCCGCGATTTACGAGTGGATGTCGCCAAAGAAAGCCAAATCGTCAATCGAGTGGCCTGGCTGTCGCTGGACGAAGGGGATGACGACCTTACACGCTTTCTGACCCACCTCGTCGCTGCTGTACAGACGATGGCGCCGAATTTTGGGGCGGGGGTGCTGGGTGTGCTCCAATCTGCGCCGCCACCGCGCGAGCCCACTGGGCGCGAAGCGATCCTGACACCCTTGCTCAATGAGATGACCACGCTTCCCGACCATTGCTTCCTCGTCCTGGACGACTACCACGTGCTTGAGGCCAAACCGATTGCCATGGCCGTCACCTTTCTGCTCGAGCACCTGCCGCCCCAGATGCACTTTGTCATCGTTACCCGTGAAGATCCACAGCTACCGCTGGCTCGGTACCGTGCCCAGGGTCAACTGACCGAATTGCGCGCCGCCGACCTGCGCTTTACGGCCGCTGAAGCCGCCGAGTTTCTCCACCAAGTGATGGGCCTAAGCCTCGCGGCGGCCGACATCGCTGCCCTGGAAGATCGCACCGAAGGTTGGATTGCCGGCCTGCAATTAGCCGCCCTTGCTTTGCAAGGGACGCTTTCCGTGCAGGGCCGCCCGGATGTGCCCGGGTTCATCCGGGCCTTCGCCGGCGACCACCGCTATATCGTGGACTATCTGGTCGAAGAGGTCTTGCAGCGTCAACCTGCACCGGTCCGCAGCTTCCTCCTCCAGACCGCCATTCTCGACCGGCTGAATGGCCCACTGTGCGATGCCGTCACCGGTCAGCAGGAAGGCAGCGCACGCTTGGAGGCGCTGGAGCGCGGCAACTTCTTTGTTGTGCCGCTGGATGACAAGCGCCACTGGTATCGCTATCACCACCTCTTTGCCGAAGTGCTCCATGCGCATTTGGTGGCAGAGCAACCCGATCAGGTATCGACGCTGCATCGGCGCGCGAGCGAGTGGTACGAGCAACATGGCTCGGCAGCCGATGCGATCCGCCACGCGCTGGCCGCCGAGGATTTTGCGCGCGCGGCGGACCTAGTCGAGCTGACAGTGCTCGCCATGAGCCGGAGTAGACAGGAGGCCACCGTGCTTGGCTGGCTGAAGGCGCTCCCCGACGAGTTGTTCCACTGCCGGCCCGTGCTCGGCGTTGCGTATGTCCATATGTTACTGGCGAGCGGCGAGTTCGAGGGCGTGGAGGACCGCCTGCGGGACGCCGAACGGTGGCTGGAGACTTCGTCAACGTCCACCAGGGGTGGGCATGCAATGGCCGACAGGCAATCGCGACCGCACCCAGAGGGTTCCCGCCCAGCGGCTGCGATGATCGTCGTGGACGAAGATGCATTTCGCCGTCTACCGGGTACGATCGCGATTGCCCGTGCCGGACTGGCCCTGGCTCGGGGCGATGTGCCAGGGACCGTGACCTATGCCCGGCGGGCGCTCGACCTCGCACCGGAGGACGACCATCTGACGCGCGGAGGAGCAGCGGGGTTCCTGGGACTCGCCGCCTGGACGAGCGGAGATCTCGAGGCAGCGCACCAGACATATGCCGATGGCATGGCAAGTCTGCAAAAGGCAGGGAACATCTCTGACGCAATCAACGGTGCCATCACCCTGGCGGCTATCCGGATGGCGCAAGGTCGTCTCCACGAGGCAAGGAGCACCTATGCGCAGGGATTGCAACTGGCGACGGCGCAGCGTCCAGAGGGTGCCCGGCCGGTATTGCGGGGCACGGCAGACCTGTACGTGGGCATGAGCGAGCTCCACCGTGAGTATGACGATCTGCACGTCGCCACCCAGCTTCTGCTGAAAAGCAAGGAACTGGGCGAGCACACTGGGTTCCCGCAAAACCGCTATCGATGGCGCGTGGCGATGGCCCGCATCCGCGAGGCCCAAGGCGATCTAGACGGCGCGCTCGACCTGCTCGACGAGGCAGAGCGTCTGTACATGAGTGACTTTTCCCCCAATGTGCGGCCTATCGCGGCGTTGAAGACACGGGTGTGGATCGCGCAGGGGCGGTTGGGTGAAGCGCTCGGCTGGGTGCGTGAGCAGGGCCTGTCCGCCCAGGACGACCTTAGCCACGTGCGCGAGTTCGAGCACATCACCCTGGCCAGGGTGCTCTTGGCCCGGTACAAGCGCGACCGTGAAGACCGCTCCCTGCTTGAGGCAATGGGACTCCTGGCGCGTCTCCTGCAGGCGGCGGAAGCAGGGGGGAGGATGAGAAGCGTGATCGAAATCCTGGTGCTGCAGGCGCTCGCTCACCAGCTACAAGGCAACACCCCTGCGGCGCGTGTGCCGTTGGACCGCGCCCTAACACTGGCTGAGCCAGAGGGCTACGTCCGCATCTTTGTGGACGAAGGCCCGCCCATGGCGCAACTGCTGCGCGAAGCTGCCGCGCCCAGGCTTCGCCCTGAGCCGGGTGCCCCTTGGGCGCGAAGGGGGCACCCAGAGATCATGACAGGCTATACAGGTAAGTTGCTGTCAGCATTTGAAGGGGGGCAACCGAGGAGCGCAGGCGAATCCCCTCTTCCCGCCGCTCCTGCTTCACAACCCCTGATCGAGCCGCTCAGCCAGCGTGAGCTTGCCGTGCTCCGCTTGTTCAAAACCGAGCTTTCTGGACCAGAGATCGCTCAGGAACTCGTGATCGGCTTGAGCACGGTCCGCACCCATACCAAGAGCATCTATAGTAAACTCAACGTCAATAACCGCCGGGCGGCCGTCCAACGGGCAACAGAGTTGGATTTGCTCTAGTTACGCCAAAGCGTTACTCAACCAGGTATCCACGTAGCCCTGCCAGATAAGCCAGCCTTGCATTTCCTGGTGGGCAGGGCTTTTGTCTGCCTAGCATCCTTCACTTATCCCCACATCCATCCCTATAACAATCCCCACTCCAATCCCCACATGTGGGGAAGACACCTCCCCACATTGATTGGTATCCTCTAAGCGCAGCAAAGAACGAGGCTCATCTGT
Organism: Caldilineales bacterium; assembly: GCA_038247295.1. Taxonomy (GTDB): domain Bacteria; phylum Chloroflexota; class Anaerolineae; order Caldilineales; family Caldilineaceae; genus JAPLGZ01. Next base: position 4,635 of record JBBRVA010000638.1, read on the forward strand.
GAAATGTGTGAAAACCGATGTTTTGCCAAAGGTAAAATATTGCGTTTTCACACATTCGGCTGATGAGCGAAAAACGAAGGCAAGAAAGCGCTTCATCCAGAGGAGGAAAATGCACGAGGCACAGCATGAGTGAAACCGACAGAGCAACTTCAGATTATGACCAGCCTGGACTTACCGAAATTCGCCTCAAGGGCCACCTTGATGACCGGTGGGCCGACTGGTTTGACGGCCTGACCATCACACGAGAAGACAACGGCGAGACACGGCTAACCGGCCCCGTGGTCGATCAGGCGGCGTTGCATGGCCTGCTGCGGAAAGTGCGTGATCTAGGCCTGCCATTGGTCTCGGTCATGCACGTTGAACCCAAACCGGCAGATGTGCCTGATTTCAAACCTTAACCCTAATCACTATCGTTCACAAAAGGAGACAAACCGATGATTTCTACCAAGCAGACCGCAACCATTGAAGGAGACAAACCCATGAATATCAACAGACAGACCGCAATCAAGGAGAACAAAATGAAGATAAC
>JBBRVA010000639.1:0-5155 GCA_038247295.1 Caldilineales bacterium
GAAAAGCGGAAAAAGGCATTGGCCGCGTTGGCCGATCCCGAAACTGAAGCGTAGACTCAGGCAGGAACCAGAAAATTTTCCACCGAGACGATGGGTACGGTCTTGGTGAGCGAAGGCGTATAAGTGGACAGCTTAAGAATTTGGTTCACAGGTGGTTGCTTGAGCATGGCAATCACCATTTCCTGCCATTCTGGTTCCAGTTCGGATAGCCCAGTTAAAGGAAATTGACGTGGCCCCGCTGCGCCAGGCTGGACCAACACGGAAAAATCCATCAACGTCAAGCCAATCGCCCGCTGTTCGGCCCGGTTGAAACGCAACAGAAGATTGTCATTCAATTCTACGGCAGCAGTCGCCTTCTCCCCTGGCGCAAACGAAATGTAGAGCACATCGACTTCTTGGTCGTAGTGGTAGGTTGGCTGGATTGGCATCGTTTATTCTTTTACCTGAATATGCTTGAAAAAGGCCGTCGTCACAAAGTTGTTGGGCTGGGCATGGCCCTGTCCATCCACATCAAAGCCAAACAAAACAATCGCAACAATATGATTGACCCCGTCTGGCAACTGAGCAAAGTAACGATAATAGCGATATTTACGCGGGTTGAGCGGCTCCTGTCGCCGTTTGCCCTGACAGATCGTCGTCTTGATCAATTCTTCATAGCCAATCATTTCGACATGGTTGGCTTCGTCTATGATCTGCGCCCAACGCTCTTCCGTTAGGTAAATCGCATTCCCATCGCGATCATGCACTGTCCAACGCTTGCCCGAACGAATCATGCTACGGTTCCGTCATTGTTCGCCTGCTGCTTGATAACAACTGATCCACTAACTCTATTATACCAGTTTTTGACTTAGCCAACAATTGCCGTTTTAACAGGGAGAGTATCTCACTATGGGTACGAGTGTCTTCTCCACTCGTGTGCGTCGCACGGGTCAAGCACGGTTTCGTCGACCCGATCGCGTACGACCCGTGCGACGCACACGGCTTGCCCCCAAACTAAGATGCTCCCTTGCCAGGGGACCTAGGCTGGCGGGCGCGCTGGTTTGCCGCCCCGCCCGAACAATGGACCGTGCGCGACAAGCGCAGCATTGATCGCACCTTCTCCGGTCTCACGAAATTAATCTTTCCTTCCGGCGTGATGGAAAAAGCCGATGCCCAATTGTTGCTCGAACTAGCCATCGAACTCCGGTTGCGGGTGCGATTACAGTTGCACGCAATGGATCCACACGAGTTTCCGCAGACTAGTTTTTCTTATGTGGATCGGGCGACAGGGGAAGCAAAGATAGTAACGATTGATGTGTAGAAAGACTGACTACTGTGTAATGTTTGTGATACTCATAGGATTGATAAACCTCACTTGTCACTAAAAATCTAGTACAGAGAATTTACGGGGCACCAAACCCCTTCGCTTGATTGAAGAAATTTTGCAGCTAGTTGAAGTATACTGACGATTACCTTACATCGTAAGCGCAGATAATCTGATGCTTGACTGCCACAGTAACCCGTGTTACAATAAACGTAACGTGTGAAATCACAGAACATAAGGATAGCTATGATCGAAAGTTTTGCCAGCAAACGGTTAGAACGATTTTTCAACGGTGATCAGCAGGCGATAGGGGCGCAAATAAAACAGCGAGTGACAAATATTCTCGCCGCTTTGATGGCAGCAGAAACCCTGGAGGATTTAGACATACCAGGATATAGAACCCATCCGCTCAAGGGCGACAAAAAAGATTTTTTTAGTATCAGAGTTACCGGAAACTGGCGGATCGTCTTCCGCTTTCAAGACGGTAAAGCCAGCGACGTTGATTTGTTAGATTACCACTAGGAAATATTATGCAGATGAAAAATCCCGCTCACCCTGGAGCGATTATCAGGGACGTTATTGCTGAACTCGATTTGAGCGTCACAAACGCAGCGCAGGTATTAGGTATTACCCGTGAGAATTTCTCGAAGATATTAAACGGGCGTGCTGGTATCTCGCCCGATATGTCTATCCGTTTATCTAAGGCATTCGGTAGCACGGCGGGGTTCTGGTTGCGCTTGCAGCTAAACTACGACCTGGCGCAAGCTGAACTGCGCAGCGATAACATCAAAGTTGAACGGTACGCACCTAGCGCAATAGCTGAATAACCGACGCCTTGACGGGAAGTAGGACGTGTCAGATCAATCACAAGTATGGTTAAAGCGTGTACATTAACAACCAAATACAAACCATTTAATGAAGATCTTAGTGTGTGGTTTGGCGAATAGCTCAGTTGGTTAGAGCACCTCGTTTACACCGAGGGGGTCACATTGGCGAGACGGTGGAAGGCAATTTGAAAAAGCACTGGATGATTGTAACCGGGCGTTGGAACTGGCGCCAGAGGATGCCTATATCTACGACAGTTGGGGCGAAGCCTACTATGGGCTAGAGGAATTTGAAAAGGCCTTGGCCGACTACGACAAAGCACTAGAACTCGACCCTACGATGAGTACTTCGTACAAGTATCGGGGCTTTGTTCAGCAAGCCCTGGGCAATGCGGAGCAAGCAATTGCCGATTTGGAGCAGTACCTGACTTTAGAACCGGAGGCCGATGATCGCGCCGAGATCGAAGCGACCCTGGCTGAGTTGCAATAAGGTGAGCCTCCCTATCTAACTCTGATAGATCAGCGGCGCGCTGGTGCTAGCTGATCCCTGAGCAGCGCGCGCTGGCTGCTGCATCGGCCACCAAACTGTGACGGTCGTGCCCTGGTTGATGCCAGCACTGGTGATCGCCATGCGCCCGCCATAGAGCTCCACAATGGATTGCACCAACGCCAGACCTAGCCCAATCCCCTCGGTCTGGCGTTGGTGTGCTTTATCCGCGCGATAGAAACGTTTGGCAATATTCGGCAGATCCTCGGCCGCAATGCCCTGACCTGTATCTGCCACCTGAAGCTGTAACAGTGCTTGTTGTTGTGTCACGGTTACCACCACCTTGCCGCCAGCCGGTGTATATTTGAGCGCGTTGTCCAGCAGGTTGCGCACCACCACATGGATGTGGTTCATGTTGGTCTGGATCGGCGGCAATGGTGTCGCTGGTGTCTCCACCTGGAGGGTAATCGCCTTAATGGCGGCGGTAGGCGCTAATTCCTGTTGCAGACGACGCAGCAGCCGCACGGGGTCAACCTGCTCCTCACCAACCGCCAGCCGGTGCGCATCCAGCCGCGAAAGCAAAATCAAGTCATCGACCAGACCGGCCATGTGGACTACTTCTTGGTTGATCTCGGTGAGATAGCGTTGCGCGGTGGCAGAGTCCAGTTCTCCTGTTAGCAATGGCTCCGTGCGCAGACGAATCGTGGTCAAGGGTGTGCGCAGTTCATGCGAAGCATTGCTGGCAAAGGCGCGCTGTTCCGCCAGCATTGCCTCCACCTGGGTCGCCATTTGATTAAAGGCTTGTGCCACCTCGCCAATTTCATCGCGCCCTGGCGTGGGGACACGCTGTTGCAGATCACCACCAGCCAGGGCCAGCGCTGTATTGCGCAGACGGGCCAACGGACGCGTCAAGGAAGCAAGCAACCAGAGGCTGACCATGATCCCGACAACGGCAAAAAGTAGAAAGCCACCACCCAGGACAAGCCAACGCGCGCGCACCATGGTGCGGATCTGCGCCGACGGCGCGGCTAGTTGGATATATCCGCTTTCCTCACCGCGCGTACTAATCGGCGCGGTCGTAACGATCTGCTCGACGCCATGTTCGTCTGCCACAAAGGTATAGCCGCTACGGCTATTGGTTGGGTTGGGGAAACCACTGTGCCGCGCCGCTTGGGGCGCGCTATCGAACAGGACCGCACCCTGTTTATTCAAGAGCAACACGCGCCCATTCACCGTCGCCGCTGTCCGCTGCATGGCACTGGTATCTAGCAGTGCGAGCGCAGCCCCGGATTGACGGTCACCATGCTCTTCACGTTCTTCATGTTCCGGTGTCGTTAAACCCGATGCGAGCAAGGCGGCATTCACGCGCAAGGTGGCGGCAAAATCGGTATAGGCACTGTTGGTAATTTGCCACCCGGCCAACAAGGTTAACCCGCCAAAGCCGAGCACAATTAAGCCTAAATAGGTGGCCAGCAGCCTTGCCCGTAACGTCGTAAACATCATGCTGCGCCTTTCCCATTCGGGGCCAGGAAGCGATAGCCGATGCCACGCACGGTCTGAATATAGACAGGTTGGCTCGCGTCATCTTCAATTCGTTCGCGCAGCCAGCGAATATGGACATCCAACGTGCGTGTATCGCCCAGCCAGTCGGTGCCCCACACCTGGTCAAAAATTTCTGCCCGCGTAATCGTCTCACCCGCTCGGCTCATCAAGAGGGCTAACAATTCAAACTCCTTGTGGCGCAGGGTCAGTGGCTGCCCAGCTTTGGTGGCTTGAAAGGTGGTAAGATTGAGTTCGATTTCCCCAATTGTGACTAGCGTGCGCTCTGGCGTAATGCGGTCCAGGGCAATGCGCCGCAACATGGCCTTGATGCGCGCCAGCAATTCGCGTGTGCTAAAGGGCTTGGTCAGGTAATCATCCGCGCCCAGTTCCAACCCCAACACGCGGTCGATCTCTTCGTTTAATGCGGTCAGCATCAAGATCGGCACCACGCTGCGTTCGCGCAATTGACGACAGACCGTCCAGCCATCCATCACCGGCATCATCACATCGAGCACGACCAGATCCGGAGGCTGGGCCAATGCCAGTTGCAGGCCCTCGCGGCCATTGTGCGCCACCGCCACCGTGTAGCCATGTTCGGTGAGCGTGCGCGTCAACGGCTCTGTGATATAAGGATCGTCATCAATTAAGAGAATACGCGTCATAGGGTTGGCGTTGCTGGTAGGATGAGAAGATGACAAGATGAGAAGATGACAAGATGACAGGATGACAGGATGACAGGATGACAGGATGACAAGATGACAAGATGACAAGATGGATAACTTGTGGTCATCCTGTCAGACTACGGCATTAAGGCTATTCCGAAATTTAAACGATGCCAGTCGGTGCGTGCTTGCAGCCGCACGTTTGTGAAATAACCGAGTTTGTGCGGCTGCAAGCACGCACCGACGAACAAAAGCCAGGATAGCTATTTTTTGGAGCTGCCTAAATTGACATAAGGTCTATTGTATCACGGCTTGATCAAAAGAAGATCAGTTAGCC
>JBBRVA010000640.1:0-5147 GCA_038247295.1 Caldilineales bacterium
ATTGCCCGGCTGAGTACAAACTGGTTAGTGCGCACCCTGGCCACCATTTACGTTGAAATTATCCGCAACACTCCTCTCTTGGTCCAACTCTTCTTTTGGTATTTCGCGGTTATTCTCTCCCTGCCCGATATCAGAAATGCAATTAATATGCCTGGTTTGGGCATGATCAGCAATCGTGGCGTTCAGTTGAGCTGGCCATTTATTACCGTCACCGGCAGTGGCTGGCGGATCTGGTTGTTGGGCGCGCTGATTGCCGCCGTGCTGGTTGGCATTTGGCAACGACGCCGCTTACGCGCGCAGGGCAAACTGGTCGGCGGCTTTGGCGTGGCTAGCCTCACTTTTCTGCTCGTGGCGGTGATTGGATACGGCGTCACTTATCTGACAGCCGATTTGCCCGCCAATATGACCTACGAGTTGCGCCGTGGTGACCGCGGCACGCTTTATGTGGATGCGAATGCCAATGGCGCCTACGACAACAATATCGACCGTCCGCTCGCTTTTGTGCTGGTCAATTTGCTCGCCGAAGATGGCAGTATGTTGGCCACAACCCGCACCGATAATGAAGGCGCTTTTATCTTTACAGATCTGGGCGAACAACAAGGCGAGAGCATCACCTGGGAAAAACCAACCCCGGTCATTATCAGCCGACCCCAGATGCAAGGATTCAATGCCCGCGGTGGCCTGCCGATCAAGCCCGAGTATGCCGGGTTGCTGCTCGGATTGGTGATTTACACGGCGGCATTTATTTCGGAGATTGTGCGGGCGGGCATCAATTCGGTGCCCAAAGGCCAATGGGAGGCCAGCCGGGCGCTCGGTCTGAATGCGGGCGCAACCCTGCGCATGGTGGTATTGCCCCAAGCCTTGCGCGTCGCCATCCCGCCGATGACCAGCCAATTTCTCAACCTCACCAAAAATTCCAGCCTGGCGGTGGCGGTCGGCTATCCCGATCTGTTTGGTGTCTCGCAGACGATCTTGAACCAATCCGGCGCTGAGCTCCAAATCTTTGTCATGCTGATGGGTACGTATCTCAGCTTTAGCCTGATCACGTCGGCTTTTACCAATTGGTATAATCGACGGATGTCTTTAAAGGAAAGGTAGACAGGTAAACAGGTAAACAGGGAGCACCTGTCTACCTGTTTACCTATCTACCTGTCTACCTGTAATCGCAATTGTCTACTAGGAAAGTCCATGGCACAAGCAGATTTTACGCCGAACGTTTGGGTTAATCGACAACATCCGCAGCCGGCGCGCAAAGCACCGCCAAGCGAAGTGGGCGTGCTTGGCTGGTTGCGCGCCAATCTATTTAGCAGCATTGGCAATACCCTCCTCACTTTGCTGACAGCGGTGGTGGTCTATACCCTGGTGCCGAATATTATTGCATGGGTAGCAGAAGCAAACTGGTTTCCGGTATGGGCAAATCGCAAGCTACTGGCGGTGGGCGGCTACCCAGCCGAGCGTTTGATGCAACCGATGCTCATTCTCATGCTGCTCAGTTTTCTGTTCGGCGTCAGCGGTGGACGCTGGGGCAGCATTGTGCGCAATGTGGCGATTGGGCTGGGTGTAATTTTGCTCCTATGGACAGTTGCGCCCACTGGCAGTTGGGTGCAAGTGCGCATGGGGATTGCGCTGGCGCTGCTAGTGGTCGGGTATCTGATTGGCCGCTTCTTGCCCGTCCCCAATCGCGTATTGGCCTTAGCTTGGGTGCTCTTTATCCCGATCGGGTTGCTTCTGCTCAGCGGTGGCATTCGGCTGTTTGGGTTGGCCTGGTTTCCCTGGGGTCCACCAGTGCCATCGAATTTGTGGGGCGGCCTGCTCTTGACCAGCCTGCTGACGATCATTGGCATTAGCTGTAGCTTCCCAATTGGGGTGGCCTTGGCGCTGGGCCGGCGCAGCAATCTACCGGCGATTCGCTATTTTTGTATTGCCTATATTGAATTTATTCGCGGTGTGCCGCTGATCTCTTTGCTCTTTATGGCGATGGTAGTGCTGCCGCTTTTCTTGCCGGCGGGTATGACAAACCCGGCCAATGTAACGCGCGCCGTGATTGCGATCACACTCTTTAGCGCCGCCTATCTGGCCGAAACCGTACGTGGCGGCTTGGCGGCGGTGCCCAAAGGCCAATACGAAGCTGCCGATGCGTTGGGGTTGGGTGGCTGGCAAAAATTGCGCATGATCGTGCTGCCCCAGGCGTTGCGAGCGGTGATCCCAGCCTTGGTCGGCCAATTTATCGGACTCTTCAAGGATACTTCGCTCGTGGCGCTGGTGGGCCTCACCGATTTTTTGAATGCGGGCCGTTCCGTTTTGGTGCAACCAGCTTGGTCGCAAATTGCCGGCGGCATTACCTACGAAGTTTATCTGGCCATTGCCGTGGTCTATCTGGTCTTTAGTTTTGGGATGAGTTGGGCAAGCCGCAGTTTAGAGCACCAATTGGGCGTGGGCAAGCGCTAGAATTTGCATTCGCTTTGGGTTTCGTCTACATTACGGTTATTGAAATGCATATTATTACGCGAAAGCGTCTTAACGATTTTGTGAAGAGATATCCCAGCACTAAGACGGCGCTTCTGAACTGGTATAAGCAGATGAAATCAGGTTCGTTTCATTCATTTGTTGAGCTAAGAGGACATTTTCCGAGTGCAGATCAAGTAGGAAAATTGACCATTTTTAATATTGGTGGAAATAAAGTGCGCTTAATTGCGGCCATTCATTACAATCGCCAAAAAATATTTATTCGCGCTATTTTAACCCACGCAGAATATGATCAAAATGCATGGAAAGAAGGTAACTAATGCTTGCAGTGGATATAGAAAATGTGGAACAGGTATGGTCTAGTGTAGCCACTGTCATTTTTGTTCCACATACAGAGCAAGAGTATGAAAAGCTAGTTGCATTTCTTGACACATTGATTGATATAGTTGGTGAGGATGAATCACACCTGTTGGCTTCATTGATGGAACTGATTGGCGTGCTCATCGAAAAGTATGAAGATGAAAATGTTCCGGAACTAACTGAACTAGAATTCGCCTAAGCTTGGCCTATAAGCGGCCAGGTTTTTTGAAAGGAAGCGTCTGATGTCGGGACAAGTTGAAGCGGGTGATATCATCGTCTGTCAAAATGTGAATAAGTGGTATGGCGAGTTTCATGCTTTGCGCGATTTTAATCTGACGGTCAAGCCCAAAGAAGTGGTGGTAATCATTGGCCCATCCGGGTCGGGCAAATCTACCTTTATCCGCACGATCAACCGCCTGGAAGAGCATCAAAGCGGCGAAATTATTGTCGATGGCATCCCGTTGACCCGTGATATTCGCAATATTGAGGCGATCCGCATGGAGACGGGGATGGTTTTCCAGCAATTCAATCTCTTCCCCCATCTGACGGTGATGGAAAACATCACGCTGGCGCCAATCCACGTGCGTAAGAAGAGCAAAAAAGAGGCGGATGCGATTGCCATGCAATTATTGGAGCGGGTCGGCATTCCCGAGCAGGCGCAGAAACATCCCGGCCAGCTTTCGGGTGGTCAACAACAGCGCGTGGCTATTGCCCGTGCCTTGGCGATGCAGCCCAAAATTATGCTTTTTGATGAGCCCACGTCGGCGCTCGACCCGGAGATGATCCGCGAGGTGTTGGAGGTTATGGAAGAGTTGGCCCATTCCGGCATGACAATGTTGGTCGTGACCCACGAGATGGGTTTTGCCAAAGAGGTGGCGGACCGGATTGTTTTCATGGATGCCGGCGAAATCGTCGAGATCGGCACGCCCGAGCATTTCTTTACCAATCCGCAGCACGAACGGACGAAGTTGTTTTTGCAGCAGATCCTCTAGCGACTAATAGTCTTTAATATTGACAAGTCGTATTAGGTATGGAAGAATAGGCTCATGAATACTATCCTAATCCAGCCACCGGATATTCTAACGCCAGACCAAGCTGCCGCCTATTTGCAGGTAGACCGGGAGACAGTCTATCGCTATATACGTAATGGTAAGTTAGTCGCTTCCAGGTTGGGGCGTGCCTATCGTATTCCTAAACACAGTATTGATCTGTTACTGTGGGTTACCCGCACCCGTCCCGATATTAGCTTGCGTGATTATACGGGCGCTGAGATTGATGAGTTTATAACCGCCGACGCGTTGGATGATGAATCCCAAATGATTAAAAATCAGGTAACTCAGGCTTCTTCGCAAGCCGTATGACCGTTGACCGCACGACGCTCATCTTTTTCGATGCCTCCTGTTTAATTGCCGCCGCCGGATCGCCGACAGGTGGATCCGGCTTTTTATTGTCGTTATGTGCGCAGGGATATTTACAGGCGGCAGTATCAATCTATGTACTGGAAGAAGCGGCCCGCAACATTCAGGCGAGGATGAAGCCAGACGCGCAGACTAATTACCAAGCGCTCTTACGCTCTGGGCCTTTTATCATCGCGCCCATTCCTATGCCCTTACCCGTTTTTCCACCGGTTAATGCCAAAGATATCCATGTTGTGGCTGCCGCTGCCGCCGTAGCAGTTGCGTATCTGCTGACCCTGGATAAAGGTTTGCTCGCCGAGGCGAACCAGGCCGGACTAGGTTTTCCAACGCTCACGCCTGGCGATTTCATCAAAACGATATTGCCCACCCATGTAGAATATCCCATATTTCCATAGTGAAGACCCCTGAAAGAAGCAATCCCCTAGGCAGATAAGGATCTCATAAATGTAGACTTTGGGCAGCCTACTTACTCGCATAGAACACACGTTCTAATTTTGTTCTAGCGTAAAACAAGTGTAAAATTAATTAGCCAAATGCTTAGAAAGCAGTAGCAACATCGCCCATAGTTCTCATAAAAGCCCGAAAAGGCTTGACAGGACAAGTGATTATGAATGTCACTTCAGACCATCTCGCCGCCTTAGAGATGCTGGATAAAGAAGATTTACTCAAAATGGTTAAGACCATGATGAGCGGCGGCGTAGTTCTAAATTTTTACGGCAAGCGTATTGCCCAAGAGATCGATAAGAAGGTGCGCCCGCGCCAAACGCAGATTGTTAAAAAGCTGTGCATTGGCACCGAGGAAGACCAAGCTCGCAACCTGATTATTGAAGGTGAGAACCTGCAAGCAATGGTAACGCTTTACAAGGAGCGGGGACAGGTGGATTTAATCCTGACTGATCCTCC
>JBBRVA010000641.1:0-5133 GCA_038247295.1 Caldilineales bacterium
GTCGAAACGCATAATCGCTACACGCTGCTCAACCGTTCGGCCAGCCCGCTGCTGGATGTGGCCGTGCGCTTGGGCGTGGCCGTGGTCAACGCCGCGCCCTATGGCAGTGGCATATTGGCCAAAGGGCCGGATGCCTACGCCCGCTATGCCTATCAGGATGCGTCGGCCCTGCTCGTCGAACGGGCGCGTGGGATGGCCGCGGTTTGCCAACAGTATGGGGTGCCGCTGGCCGCCGCCGCCCTCCAATTCTCCATGCGCGATCCGCGCGTCACCACCACCGTCGTCGGCATGACCAAGCCGGAACGGGTCGCTCAAACCGTGGAACTGGCCCAGCACCCAATCCCCGACGAACTCTGGACAGCGCTTGATGCGGTGGGGTTTGATACGGAAGACCCGGAAGCCGAGCGGTTTGCGTGAGTAATGATAATCAAACCTAGATCCTGGATTGCCGCGTTAGATTTTGCAGGAGGCTCGAATGCCCTATGCAGGGATCAAAATTGCTAAAATTATGAGGTTCGAGGTGGATGCCAGCCAGCGTTAACCCAACGCCGACGCGCAAAAAGAATCAAGGCATTGTTGATATCAAGCGCTACGATCGTGGCTCGCCCAATCGCGGTTAGCCCAAGCAGCCGGATCCCTGTTTGATCCCAAGCGAAATGATCATCCCAGCGTTGTCGGCGAGGATCATAGAGCGGAACAGCTTCACCCGTAAACGGCTCAGTCGCCTGAATTTGTTCGCCTTTAGCTTCATTGCAACGCCGACAAGCGCGACACAGATTGAGGAAGTTTGTCTTACCACCATGGGCAACTGGTATGATGTGATCAGTTGTCAGAGCTTGTCCAGTAATATCGACGCGCGTTTGGCAGTAGACGCACTGCCCATCATCCGCTTCCTCTAATCGACTGCGCAATTCCACAGAAAGATAAACCCTCATGGTAGCGGCGTCAATTGTTGGGCCGGTGGAATGGCATGACCCCGCCAACGCAGTAGATCAACAGCATATGCTTTGCATAAGAGAAAACGATCGGCAGCTTTACGGGATTGGGTCAATTCAACGCGCTCAGACGGCGTAAGTGTACCATTGGCATTTTTGTCCAGAAGTTCCTGATAGCGTGTCATGTCATCAGTCAATTGTGAACTGCGGGCCATGCGCCACAAAGCGCTATCGTCCAGTCGATCTAACGCGGCTAAATCGGCTTGAAATTCGGCCGGCGCTTCTTCCCAACTGGGCGGGCTACCCACCTGTACGGCATGTAAAATTACATCATTAAGCGACTGCTGTGTGGCACGTGCCACCTGCTGGAGGCGGAGATATAACGGCTCCGGCAGGTGGATCGTCACATCTTGAACGACCAAGATTTTCTCCTTTGTATAGTACGGTCAATTCAAAAATAGTGGTATCGATGCGCTGACTATCCCCTCAAAGGGAAGTCGCCTTCATCGCGCTGCCATGAAGGCGATTTCCCTTTGAACAACAATGCCTGTTGAGCGCCGTGTGATTCTACTTATACCCTACGGCTGCGCCAGCACATCATCGACCGCGGCGGTCAACTCGCCTAGCGTGGCGGCGACGACGACGTTGTCACACAGGGGGGCATACTTGGGCATGTCACTGTCACCGCTGCCCCAGAGCATGGGCGGCTCGGTGTTGATCCAGATGGTGCGGCGGGCGCGACGAGCCAGGGTGCGGAATGTTTCTAGCCGCGGGTCGTTGTAGTTGTTGCGCCCGTCGCCGACCATGATAAAGGTCGTGCGGTTGTCAATTGTATCCATGTAGTCACGGGCAAAGCCTTCCAGCGCGTAGCCCAGATCCGTGCTGTAGTGGCCGGGCGGCATGCGGATCAGCACGTCGTTGATCGCCTGGTTGGCTTCGCCCGCCGGGCGGCCAGCAAAGTCCGGTGAGATATATTCCAGGTGATCGATAAAGGCGAAGGCGTGCGTCTTGGTGATCAAGTCTTGCAAGGCGTAGACCAGACTGAGCATCAGTTCGGAGCAGGGCCGCATCGATGTGCTGATGTCGCAGATCACAACCAGCTTGGGCTTGAGACGATGGTGGCGGTGTTTGAGCTCAATCGGCACGCCGCCATTCTTTAGATTGGCGCGGATCGTGCCCTTGGCGTCCAGCTGGCCGGTTTTGGCCCGTTTTTGGCGTAGGGCAATCCGGCTGCGCAGGCGGTTGGCCAGGCGTGTTACTTCTTTGCGCAGCTTTTGCATATCACCGTCGGAAAGGGCGTTGAAGGGGCGATCCATCAATTCGTCCATTGCCTCTTCGGGGCGCGTTTCGCTCATGTTTTCGGCGATGCGCTGGCCGGCAAACTGGTTGATCTGCGCTTCGAGCCCCTTTTGGTTGGCGCGCAAGAGTTCACGCATCTGTTCCAGGCGCTGTTTGTTCATACCCATCTGCGCCATCAGTTCCATCATCTCTTTGAGTGCCTTTTGCACCTCTTCAAAGCGCAAGGCGCGCTGCATGCGCTTGGCCATCCAGTCGCGATAGCGCATGTCGTCCATGCGATTGAGACCGGTCATCTGGCCAAGCTGCTCTAATTCTTGTTGGGTCAGTTGTTCGCCACGCAGCAGCTTTTCCATCATTTTGCGCAGTTGTTCGCTGAACATGCGCATCGCTTGCGCCAACATTTCCGCCTCTTCAGGCGACATGTCTTCGGTCAGATCCTGCATGGGGGGGGCGTCGGCGCTGCCGAAAAAGAGGGGAAAGAGTTCTTCAAAAACGGGTAAACTGGTGGCGTCCTTGACGAGCGTGGCGCGCAGACTGAGCCGAAAATGCTCACGTTCCTGCACACCCAGCATATCGACCGCCGTAAAGGCATCGGCGCTCTCCGCCAGGCTGATGCGCACCCCACCAGTGCGCAACGCCGAGATAAATTGAACCATTCGTTCTTCCACAAATCACCTCCAGTAAGTCAGTAGGACAGTGGGACAGTGGGACAGTGGGACAGTGGGACAGTAAGTCAGTAGGTCAGTGGGACAGTGGGTCAATTACAACTGACCTACTGTCCTACTGTTTTACTGTCCTACTGTTTTACTGTTTTACTGACCTACTGTCTTACTGTCCCTACCGCTGTCACCCACGCCAGCGCATCTGCTTCATATCATTCTCATCATCATCCAGTTCATTGTCGGGGCTGCCGGACCCCTGCTGCATGCGCCGCTTGACCTTGTTCAGGTCGCTTTCGTGTTTGAGCAGCACATTCAAGGTATTGTCCAGCGTGGCTTTGTCGAGCGTTTTGGAATTGAGTGTGACGAGGGCCTTGGCCCAATCCAAGGTTTCGCTGATGCTGGGTGATTTACGCAAGTCGAGCGTGCGCAGCCGCTGCACCAATTCCACGGCCTGGCGTGCCAACTTGGCATTCATCTCCGGCACTTTCAATCTTACGACGGCCAATTCCTGTTCTACCGTCGGATAGCCAATGAAAAGGTAGAGGCAGCGCCGTTTGAGGGCTTCGCTCAATTCGCGCGTGTTGTTGCTGGTCAAGAGCACGATGGGGCGATGTTTGGCGACCAACGTGCCTAATTCGGGCACGCTGACCTGGAAGTCGCTTAAGACTTCGAGCAAGAAAGCCTCAAATTCAGCGTCGGCGCGGTCGATCTCGTCGATCAGCAGGACGGTCGGCTTTTCACTGAGGATGGCTTTGAGCAGCGGGCGTTTCAGCAAGAAGCGCATCGAGAAAAAGACATCTTCCTCACCGGCCAGCCGATCCGCTGCATCGGCCAGGCTGGTCGTGCCGACGAGTGTATCTTGCAGTTTATCGCGCAGCAACTGCGTATAGAGCAATTGTTTGGCGTACTCCCACTCGTAGAGCGCCTTGGTTTCATCCAACCCTTCGTAACATTGGAGGCGAATCATCTCGCGCCCGGTGGCCCCAGCAATTGCCTTGGCCAATTCTGTCTTACCAACGCCAGCGGGGCCTTCCGTCAAAAGCGGTTTGCCCAATTGCTGCGTCAAATAGACAGTTGTGGCGATTTCATCGCTGGCAATGTATTTCTGGTCACCCAGCGCACTTTTCACCTGTTCGGGGGAATTATGGGATCGTGTGATTGTCACGCGAAGATCTCCTCTTGTAGAAATAGTGGTGTCTGACTCGCATCGTCGGACAACTAGCAGTGTACTCCATCCGTAGCAGTTTGTAAACTAAACCAGCGATCAGCATTGTGACCTAGCTCACAACTTTGCACGCGGTAGGTAGATCGGTAGACAGAGAAACAAGTAGATAGGTATGCGAGAATACTCCTTGTCTACCTGTTTCCCTGTCTACCCCTTTATTTCTTGGCGACGCCATGCCCTACAGTGTATTATAAGCTTGTTGCGCTTGTGGCGCAATCAATTCGAGCACAAGTAGAAAAAAGGCTATCAAACCATGGAAATCTTGTTACCCATGCCCAGTTGGGCAGTCACCGAAATGAGTCGTCTGCCCACCCATCTGCCCACCTTGGAAGCGCGCATGGCGGCGGTGATCCGCTTCTCACAACTTAATTTTGAACATGGCACCGGTGGTCCGTTTGCGGCCGGCGTCTTCGAGCGTGATTCGGGCAAACTGATCGTGCTTGGGGTCAACCGCGTGATGGCGACCCATTGCTCGTCGGCCCACGCCGAAGTGATGACGCTTTCGCTGGCGCAAAAGATGCTTGAGACATACGATCTGGGCGGACCCGGTCTGCCGGCGCACCAACTCGTGGTCAACTGGCGGCCGTGTGCCATGTGTTACGGGGCGGTGCTCTGGTCGGGCGTGCGTTCGCTGGTGATCGCGGGCAGCGGGCCAGAGTTGGAAGAACTGACCGGTTTCGATGAAGGGCCGATCCACCCCAACTGGGCCGATGAATTACACAAGCGCGGCGTCGAGCTCGTCAACAATGTGCTACATGATGAGGCGTGTCAGGTCTTTCGTGCGTTTCGGGAGAGTGGCAGTATTGTCTATAACGCCCGCCAAGGGGATTGAGCCGACGCGCAGGCCAACTTCACTAACTCGACCACTGCGACCTGGCTACACTTGTGGCCAGGTCTTTTTTGCCCGATCGAGGGCTGTAGTTGCCATATAGAACCTTTGCACCGGCGCGCATATGTGGCGTCGTTCGTCACTGCCACCCTCGCCAATACCATACTATCATACCGTTAGCTA
>JBBRVA010000642.1:0-5130 GCA_038247295.1 Caldilineales bacterium
GGTCGCCCCGCCGCCGGGAACGAGTGGTGATATTGCTCGGTCATCAAGGCGACAATGCCTGTCACCGACGGCGAGGCCATCGAGGTGCCGCACTTGCTGACGTAGCCTTGCGTGTCGTTGTCGGTGGAATCAGCACAGCCGATGCCCATCACATCGGGCTTCAGGCGGCCATCCCAGGTGGGGCCGCGGCTGCTGCTTGCTCGTAGATTTAAGCTGTCCTGGGCGTTCATGGCGCCCACCATCAACAAATTCTTAGCAGCGCCAGTCAGGGCAAAATAGCCGGCGGCACTGCAATATTGGCCCGACTGCCCAGAATTGCCAGCAGACTTGACCATTTGGTGCGCTGGGATCGCCGTACCACCGTTCGTGCCATCGCCGCGAATCATCTGGTCGATGCCTTGCGCGTCGGCGTCATAAGTACCGCAGGTCATGTAGTAGGAATGGTTGCTGACCTCAGCGCCAAAGGTGTTGACGGCATTGTCCAAGTTGGCGGCGCTGCGCCCGTCGTTGTAAGGCGCCAGGCTGACATTCGGCGCCATGCCGCGCATTTGGAAGGCGGTGCAACTAACAAAGGGGCAATTGGAAACGCTGTTGGCACCGCTGGCGCCGATAATGCCGACCACGTGGGAACCGTGGCCGGTGGAGCCGCCATCCAACGCTGTACGCACCAAGCGTCCGGCGAAGTCGTTGTGGGTGTTGCCGGCCGTATTGACACCGCTATCAAAAACGGCGACTGTCACGCCCGTGCCGTCCAATCCGCCGTAGAATGGCGGTGATGCGGCCGTGTTGGCCGCCTGGACAGTATCGACGCCCAACTCGCCGCGTGTGGAATCATTTTCCGGCAAGAAGGGGACAGGACCTTGCTCAATCCACTGCACGGCATCTTCTTGCGCCAGTGTGTCGATGGCGGTTTTCGCTAGGACAATCGCCCAACTATGCGTATCGTACACAGAGGCAATGGCGGTGTATTTGCTCAACACGGCCTGGGCATCGGCGCTGGTCACATCGGCGTGAAAATGGACCAATAGCTTGACTGTGCCGTCACCATTGTCGGCCCACGGCTCGAACTGACCAGCCTGCACCCGAGGGTCAATCTTGTCGGTGGTCAAGATCGGGCCAAGCCAGCGCAACAGTGTTTGGAAGAGTGGGTTGGCGGCGTCTGGTGTTGGGGTGACAAAGGCGATGTAGAGGGTGTCACCGATAAAATCGACCAGATGAACACCGATCTGCGCCAGTGCCGTGCGGTCAGCCTCGCTGGGGATGTGGGTTAGCTGGGCGAAGGCATGTAAGCCAGGTTTACCTTGCAACGCCGCGACCAGTGCCGGGTCGAGACCAGCCGTGGGGACAAAGGTGCGCCCCCGCAGTTCGATCTCGATTTTTGCGCTGGCCAGCTTGGCTAGATTGGTGAAAAGTGTGCGCCCATTCTCGGTCATGGCAGTTGGCGCGCCGCTAAAACCCCACAGTGCAAAGCGATTGATTTTGGCGATAGGGAAGACGCTGCCGTCGCCAGCCAAAGACGCCAACCGCACCCCATCTGCCGGGCGCTCGGCCAGGGCAATACTGATCACGTTTTGGGGCGCAGCGTAGAGGGCCACGGTGTTATCGATTGGCAGCGTGAGATCGGTATAGAAAGATTGGCTGTCGCCGAAATCTGCCACCTGAATGGTCGTTGCTGTACCGACGCTGCCATTGGGATGGCCGATCGGCAAACCCAAGCGGCCCAAGAAGGCGTGGCCACCGGCGCCCACACCAATCACGGGCAAATTGGCGTCGCGGATTGCCTCGAACAGACCAGCTTCTGGTGCCCATTGGTCGCCTGCGCCGGTATCAGCGCCGACGATCACCAGGTCAAAAGCGGCCAGGTTGGGGATAGCACCGACACTGGTGGCAGTTGCCCCGTTGCCAGGGCTCATCACTAACGGCAATAGCACTTTGTTTTCGCCCGTGGGGGGCGTAGGCTGTTGGCCGACCTGAAACGTTTGTACGCTAAAATTGCTCGCGTTGAGCAGACCGGCAAAGCTGGTGGCGGCCGCGGCGTCGGTGCTGTAGAAATAGGCTACGCGCACCGTTCCACCCGCCCCTGTTGGCACTGTTTGGTTAAGGGTAGCCGCCTGCACCGTCGGGCTAGGGGATGCGGCAAAAATAATCGTATTCAAAAGTAAGGCAAGCACAGTCGCAAAAACGAGGATACGGTGGAAACGTGAAGGGTAGGGTTGCATGGGTAGCTCCATTCTCTAAACAAAGGTAGATGGACAAATGAATCTGCTGTTAGCAGTTATGTTGATGCTTACAAGTGTATGGCGTTCGCACGCGGCTGTCTGTGTGCCAGTAATGGGGTTCCATGTGTGCTAGATCACAATAAATACCATTGGCGAGGCAGGGCAGAAGCAGGGTATAATCGACAATGCATTATTCACACTAATCAGGAGATATCGTGATGAAAATTCGTGAAATTCGCGCTGTCGGTCTGCGCGGGGCTACGCCGGAGGGCGGCTGGTCCGAAGAGATTCAACCCGACCATTGTGTCCACACGCTGATCGCCGTCCTCACCGACGAGGGCATTACCGGCTATGGCAGTGTCTTTACCAACGACGGCTTGGTCCACAGCGCGCTCGCGGTCTTGGAGCCTTTCTACAGGGGCGAAAATGCGCTGGAACCCGAACGAGTCAGCGAAAAGCTCCATCAAAACACCTTCTGGCTGGGGCGCGGCGGCTCGATTACGCACACGATCAGCGGTATTGACATTGCCCTGTGGGATATTTTGGGCAAAGCGACTGGCCAACCGGTGGGCCGGCTGCTGGGCGGGCGTTATCGCGAACGCGTACGCCCCTACGCTTCGATTCTGATGGATGAACCGGCGCCGTTAGTCGAACATCTGCTCCAAGTCAAAGCGCAGGGGTTTCGCGCCTTCAAAATGGGCTGGGGTCCCTTTGGTCGCCACAATGACAAGCTGGATGAAGCGATTGTGCGCGCAGCCCGCGACGCGATCGGCGATGATTGCTGGTTGATGGTCGATGCGGGTGGCAGTGATGCTCATTGGCGGGGCAATTACAAGTGGGCGCTGCGCACGGCAGAGATGCTGGCTGGTTACGCTGTCACCTGGTTCGAGGAGGCCCTCAAACCCGACGCCTTAGAAGATTATATTGCGTTGCGCCGCGCTGCACCGGTGCCCATTGCCGGTGGCGAAGTATTGACACGCCGCCAATCTTTCCAACCCTGGCTCCAAGGCGGTGCGTTCGATATCGTACAGCCCGACGTGACCAAGGTGGGCGGGATCAGCGAGGAGCGCCGCATCGGTTGGCTGGCCGAGGAGAATGGGGTAAAATTCATTCCGCACGGTTGGAACACGGCCGTGGGGCTGGCCGCAGACCTACAGCTGGCTTCGGCCTTTGCCAATACCGATTTTGTGGAGTATCTGACCGGCTCACCCTATATCGATGCGATTGTGGCTGAGCCGTGGCAATTGGACGCCGAAGGAATGCTCGCTATTCCTACCGCACCCGGTTTAGGAATCGAATTAAATTTGGATGCCATTAAACAATACAGCAGAGGAGAGAAATTTTTATGAAGACCCGTACCGGACACTTTCCGATCGGCTTTCGTCGCGGCGGAACCGACTGGCAAAAAGATATCAAGACCTTGATCGCCTGGACGCAACAGAATGAGTTGGAAGCCATCGATCTGGGCAAGGATGGCAATGTTCAGGGCCAAGCCGTGGTCGACGCTGGTTTGCGCATCGGCTCGATCGATCTGCGTGAGTGGCATGGCATGATCTCGCCCGACCGCGCCACGCGCGAGAAGGCGATTGAGGACAATGCCGAGTTTATCCACGAATGCAGCGCGTATGGAGCGACCAATTTTTTCCTGGTCATGCTGCCTGAAAAACCGGCGCTGCCACGGGCCGAGAACTTTGGCTACATGGTGGAAAGCTTCGGCCAATTGGCGCCTGTTCTGGAAAAATACGAAGCACGTATCGTAATCGAGGGCTGGCCGGGTCCTGGCGCACTTTGCTGCACGCCCGAAGGTTATCGCGGCCTCTTTGAAGCCGTGCCGTCCAAAGCGATGGGCATCAACTACGATCCGTCGCACCTGCTGCGCATGGGCATCGACCCGCTGCGCTTTCTGCGCGAATTCGGTGACCGCGTCTACCACGTGCATGGCAAAGACACCGAGATCCTGAGCGAAAATCAGTATGAGTATGGCACAGAACAACCGGCCACCTTTGTCAAACCGATCCGTTTTGGGGCACATGCCTGGCGCTACACCATCCCTGGTCAGGGGCAGGTGCGCTGGGTCGATATCATGCAATTCCTCCAGGCACAGCATTATCAGGGCTGTGTCTCGATTGAGTTGGAAGATGAAAATTTCAACGGCCCCACCGAAAGCGAGCAAGCAGGCATTTTGCACGGCGCACGCTTCCTGACCGGCGTCTAATCAATCCATGTACAGCGATTTTTCAAATCGCCTAGCTGTGACGGAAAAGGCGATTTGAAAAATCGCTGTACATGATAAAGGCGCGCTTCGTGGTGGCTGTCTAACCCTATCCATACACAAAATATGGTCGTATGCTGCTTCGCAAATTGTGCTATAATTAGGGCAATAAATTTTGTATAGTGGAGGAGGCTAGCTATGACTGAAATATTACTGCAACCATCATCTGTCGTACGTACGGAGCGAGGTTTATCAATCGCCGGTACACGAATTACGCTTTATGATGTGCTGGGTTATTTAAAGCAAGAATGGGCACCCCACTTGATTCAGTACTGGTTAAACTTGAGCGATCAACAGATGAATGATGCGCTGAGTTATATTGAAGCAAATCGTGCTCAGGTTGAAGCCGAGTATGCGCTAGTACTGAAAGAGGCGGAAGAGAGTCAGCGCTACTGGAACGCGCGCAATCGTCATCTGTTTTCGCAACTAGAAACGCGGCCGGTAAAACCTGGCCAGGAAAAGATTAAAGCCAAACTGCAAGCACGCAAAAACAAACTAGTACACTTGGGCGTAAGTAAGACAGTGAATCAGTAGGACAGTAGAACAGTGTTTGTACTGTCTCACTGTCCTACTGATTCACCGGAGAATAGTATGGTTATTTCCGCCCAAGTGTACTAGGCCAGTTGTGCATTCCATAAA
>JBBRVA010000643.1:0-5126 GCA_038247295.1 Caldilineales bacterium
CAGGAAGGCAGCACAGATTTTACGCAACTGGCGGCGCGCATCGATGCCCAGACCACACTGTCTGTCTTTCTCTCCCTGTGTGCACTGCTGCTGATCCTCTTCTTGGAACCGCCCGTGGCCTGGCTGACCAGTTGGCGGCCGGTGAGCCCGGACCGGCGCCCGGCCTGGCTGGCGCTCGGCTTGATCGGGCTCTTTGTCACGGGCTTGTATATTCCAGCGGTCGCTAATTATCTAGGCTTTCTGCCCCCCTTCGGCCCCACTTGGCGCTTGATCTTGGTCGGCCTGGCCGTGTGGATGCTAGGCCTGTCACTGCTGTGGCGCGGCCGCTGGATCGATCACATGTTGGCGTTGGATGTGTGAGATCGTTTAGCCAGCTCAGTGTGCACAAATAAACCTAGCGTTTTCAGAGGACAGTTATACAGTAAAACAGTAGATCAGTGTGTATACCACTGTCTCACTGTCTTACTGTATAACTATAAACTGACCCGTGCAGCTATTGTGGGGATCGATAAAGTGGATAGCTGAGATTGGAGATTAGAGATTGGGAATGAATTACCTAATCTCTAATCTCGGCGCTTACTAACGCCGCCGGCCCGTGCGACGGCGCGTCTGCCGTTCCGCTTGCGGCGGGCGATGGGCAGCGGGTGCAGCCGTGCTGGTGGGCGGCGGCGCAACTGGGGCATGCAGCATCTGTTGATAATAGTCGTCCAACAGCATGGTGATGATCGCCAATTCGTCTTCGTTTTCGGCCAGGTTACGCGCCAGGGCGGCAAGCCGCCCGCTGCGTTCGGTCTGGAGCTTGTCGCGGCCGCGCAGCCGCGCTTCGAGCAACGCCGTTAGCCGTTCGCTAACCACCGCTTCCACAGCTTCATCGGTGGGCACCGGCCGCTTTTCGATGTCGATGCTAAATTGCTTGGCGATGCGCTCCAAGCCATATTTTTCCATGCCGTTGACAATCGTGATCGCCACACCACTGGCACCGGCGCGCCCTGTGCGCCCAGCGCGGTGAATGTAGGCTTCGGGATCCTCGGGCGGTTCGTATTGAAAGACATGCGAAAGATTGGGAATATCCAGCCCGCGCGCGGCGACATCGGTGGCGACCAGGAAGCGCAATGTGCCGTTGCGCACGCGATCGAGCACGCGCTCGCGCTCGCCCTGTGACAAATCGGCGCTCAGTTCATCGGCGTCATAGCCAAAACGCTGGAGCACCACGTTGACGAAGTGGACGTTAACCTTGGTGTTGCAGAAAATAATCGCCGAAGCTGGGTTCTCCAGCTCGATCAGCTTGACCAGGACACGCTCTTTGCCTACGCCTGGCACTTCGTAGACTATGTGCTCGGTTTCGGTGACATGCACATGGTCCTTGCTCAACGAGATAAGCTCGGGGTTGCGCATAAACTGGTGCGCTGTGCGCATGATATATTCTGGGAAAGTAGCCGAGAACATGCAGATGTTGAGCTCGCGTTTAGGCAGATAACGTTGTACCTGCACCATATCCGGGTAAAACCCCATCGAGAGCATGCGGTCCGCTTCATCGAAGACCAACATTTTTAGATGTTCCAGTGTCATCGTGCGCTTCAACAGGTGATCGAGCACGCGGCCCGGCGTGCCGACAACAACGTGCGCGCCCTCTTTGAGCGCATCGGTTTGGGCTTTGTAGCCGACGCCGCCATAGACAGCCACGGTGCGCAGACCAGCAGCGGCCAAGAGTGTTTCGGCTTCTTGCCAGACCTGGCGCGCCAATTCGCGCGTCGGGACCAGAATCAGCGCCTGGCACTGGTTCTGCTTCGGATCGAGCCATTCCAACATGGGCAGGAGAAAAGCACCGGTTTTGCCGCTGCCGGTGCGGGCCTGCACCATCACATTGCCCCCATCCAGCACATAGGGGATGGCGCGCGCCTGCACGGGCATTAGCGCCGGCCAGCCGGCACGGGCAACGGCCTCGCGCAAAGCCTGGGGTAGATCAGCCAGCGTTACATCCGCGATCGGCGCGTCGGTCTGGCTGGGGGTAGAATCGGTAAAATTAGTCAAGTAAACCTCGTTTATAGTAGTTTCGCAAAAATGAATCTTTGTATATTTTATCGCGTCATATTTTATCACGTTTTCCCTGGCGACACGCATATGCCAGGTAGGCTGATGCAATATTCATAGAAATCGGCCAGCGCAGACTGATCTGGCGCATCGATGCCGACGTGGCAGATACCTTGGATGATGGATCTGACGGTCATGTTGTTTTCCTTTGGCAACTTCGTGCTTTGACTGCCCGGATTCCGAATTTAACCTTTGACGAAGTGGTGGAAATGTACACTGGTATGAACCGGAGAGCGGACAAACTGTGGTCTTTTTTGTCGAAGCGGTCGATAATGTCACGCGCACGCAATAGGAAGCACCCTATCACGATGCCGCTATTGGCGTCACGGTGGAGCCGGTGTTGGTGGCGACGGTTGAATGAGTGACGGCAGAATTTTAGCGCTCGGTTGCGTCATAGGGATATGCTATACTCTATCATATCTGTTATCATATCTGTTATCATATAGTCTTGGCAGGTTTCTTATTTGTAGCGAGCATAGGAGCAGAAAAATGGCTATGCAATCAATAACCATCAACTTGCCAGACCAATTGTACACCCACTTGTATGATAGAGCGAAGCAAACCAAGCGCACGGTTGAGGCAGAATTGGTGGATGTGGTGATGACAGTACTGCCAGCCACCAATCAATTGCCAGATGATTTGGTGCAGGCTACTGCCCACTTGGAATTGCTCGATAATGAATCGCTCCTGCGCGCCGCCCGCAGTACATTAGCCCGGACGATCAGTCGTGAAACAGAGCGGCTGCATCTCAAGCAGCAACGCCAAGGTTTAACCGAAATCGAGGCACAACAAGTATCAACGTTGGTACGACAATATGAACGGCTGATGTTAGTGCGTGCTTGCGCCGCTGCTCTCCTAAAGCAACGCGGTTATGATGTCTCCAAGTTATTAAAACACCCGTGAGCTATACATACATTCCGCGCCGCCTGCGTGCAAACGTCTCTGCCCAAGCCCGTTTTCGCTGTGGTTACTGTTTAACGGCAGAACGGATTGTCGGTGCCCCAATGGAAATCGAGCATATCATCCCCGAATCGTTGGGCGGGTTGACTGTCGAAGAAAACCTCTGGTTAGCTTGCTCTCTCTGTAATGACCACAAGAATGACAAAATCGCCGCGTTCGATCCACAATCCAGCACGCTTGTACGCTTGTTTAATCCGCGCTCTCAGTCATGGGCAGAACATTTCGTCTGGAACGATGCTGGTGTGATGATCATTGGTGCGACGACGACGGGGCGTGCTACCGTTGCTGCACTAAATCTCAATCGTCCCTCGCTGGTGAAAGCGCGCCAGGCATAGGTTTCTGTAGGCTGGCATCCGCCAAAGGATTGAGTAACGCAATTGGCCAAAAAGCAACGATCCTGGCGTCTTTGAGACGCCAGGATTGTTGCTTGCTACTTCCTCAGCTTATCGTTGCACAACCGCTATGGCACGCCGCGCCTGAGCGATTTTGGCGTGGCCCAAGCGCAACCGGTGACGCCGAACGGGGTCACTATGCGGGCAATCCATCTTTAGAAGCTCAATCAATGCAGGATTTATGAAGCAAAGTGCGGACAAAATAGAAAATAAAGCAGTAACACCGGAGCGAGCATGAATTCACATCAGCCCAACTTTCTGATTATTGTGGCCGACCAGTTGGCAGCACAAGCGCTGCCATTCTACGGCCATCCATTGGTCCAAACGCCCCATCTGAGTGCGCTGGCCGACAAAGGCGTGCTCTTTGAAAATGCTTATTGCAACAGTCCCTTGTGCGCGCCTTCACGCGCCGCGCTGATGAGCGGCCAACTGCCTTCGCACACCGGCGTCTACGACAACGCCGCCGAGTTGCCAGCCAGCATCCCCACTTTTGCCCATTATCTGCGCGCCTTGGGCTACCAAACCTGTCTCTCTGGCAAAATGCACTTTGTCGGTCCGGACCAACTGCACGGCTTCGAGGAACGCTTAACAACCGATATCTATCCCGCCGATTTTGGCTGGACGCCCGATTGGGAAACACCCGATGAACGTGTCTCCTGGTATCACAACATGGCAAGCGTGATCCAGGCCGGCCCCTGTGTGACGACCAACCAGCTTGATTTTGACGAAGAGGTGACTTTCCATGCCGTGCGCAAGATCTACGATCTGGTGCGCAGTGCCGATGGGCGGCCTTTTTGCTTGACGGTCTCGCTCACCCATCCGCACGATCCTTATGTCATTGCCCACGAATACTGGGATCGCTACGACCACGCCGCGATTGAGCCGCCGACGGTCGCACCGATCGCCGCCGAACAACTAGACCCGCACAGCCGGCGCATGCGTTGGATGTGTGCGATGGACGAGCAAGCGCCCACCGAGGCGCAGATCCGCAATGCCCGTCATGCCTATTACGGGGCGATCAGCTATGTGGATGACAAGGTAGGCGAGGTGCTGCGGGCGTTGCGAGCCACGGGGCTAGACGAGAACACGATTGTAATTTTCACGTCCGACCACGGCGACATGCTCGGCGAACGCGGCTTGTGGTACAAGATGAGTTTCTTCGAATGTGCGGCGCGCATCCCGCTGATCTTCCATGCGCCCCAGCGTTTTGCTGCGCGCCGGGTCACACAGAATGTTTCCCTAATCGACCTGTTACCCACGCTGGTTGAGTTGGCGAATGGCGCGCCGGTTACGGCAACCGATGGCCATAGTCTTGTCCCGCTCCTGAACGGTGATTCAGGTGGCTGGCTCGATGTGGCGTTGAGTGAATATCTGGCCGAAGGGGTCATTGCACCTTGCTTGATGATCCGCCGTGGCAACTACAAGTATATCTTCAACGAATTCGACCCGCCACAACTCTATGATGTAACCGCTGATCCACACGAATTGAACAATCTGGCTGGGCAAGCCGCCCACGCCGAGGTCGAGCGCGGCTTTGAACGCGAACTCGATCAACAATGGCAGCCAGCCGCCTTACGCACCGCGATCATTGCCAGCCAACGTCGACGCCGCCTGGTAGACGGTGCGTTGCGCCAGGGTCGTTTCAACGCCTGGGATTTTCAACCCTATCAGGATGCTAGCGGC
>JBBRVA010000644.1:0-5122 GCA_038247295.1 Caldilineales bacterium
CTGCCCGGCGGCCAAGCGCCAGCGCTGCATATGCACGGCCCTCATCCGCTTGAGAAACAGGGAGTAATTTCGCGGGAGTAAGTGGAGAAAAATATGCGTAATTACCGAATTCTCGAATTTGATGAACTGACGGCAGACACTTTTATCGATGCTAGTCCTGCAGCTACTGTACTGGCCAATATTACGAAAGTTTTCCAGAATGACATAAAAATAGTTCTGAAAATCTTAAAATCTTACAAAGTTCGCAAGATAATTTTATATGGCTCAGTTGCGCGCGGAGATTTCCGCATGGATTCCGATTTGGATATTTGTGTAGAAGGTCTGGAAGATAAATCGTTTTTTATTGCGTTGGCTGAATGTTTGATCAGTACGGAGCACGCCGTTAGCCTAGTTGATTTTAAGAGCATCCATGGATATTTCCGCGAACGAGTACTAAAAGAGGGTAAGATTCTTTATGAGCAAAATTGATCTTCAACAAGAAATTCAATTTGGCCTGGAAAATCTTACAAAAATCCACACGAGCGTAATCCTTATCTCCGCGTCAAATGTTGATAACTTTATTAAAACTTCGGCCTTAACTTATGAGTGCTTTGGTTATTACAATGCCGTGGAACATTTGCTCCTGCGATTTATCAAATATCTGAAACTTGCTCGACCAGCGGGTGCGTCTTCTCATAGCGAAACACTAAAAAATTTTGGGAAGTTAATGAATGAACATGAGCTTGATTCTGATGGTGCCATTCTGAGGATATTCCTCGAATTAATGGCATTTCGCCATGTTGCAACAAAGATCTATGGTTTTCTAATTGATGAGGCTAAACTTGATGTGATTGTTGTCAAAATTAGTAATGAACATGTTCAAATTATTAAGTTGTTCGAGCAGTTGTTAGTTAGAGTTGATTGACAAAGTTCATTGGAAAGGTCTAATGCCTGATTTACCGATTGAAGTAGATAGTGTCAGCACTTTACAACTTGCGATCCAAAACAGCAAGCATATTTTGCCCTGTGGCGGTCGCAGCAAAAGTGCGCTCTCATCTGTGTCCAGTTACGTAACCGTGCTCGACACCCGCGCGCTCACTGGCATCCTTGAATATGAGCCAGCCGAATACACAATTACGGCGCGCGCCGGCACACCGATCAGCGAAGTCGAAGCGGCGTTGGCGGAAAACGGGCAATACCTCCCCTTTGATCCACCGTTGGCCCAGCATGGCGCCACCCTCGGCGGTACAATTGCCGCTGGGCTAAGCGGCTCCGGTCGCTATCGTTATGGCGGCGTGCGCGACTTTTTAATTGGCGTACGTTTTGTCGATGGTCAGGGTCAACTGGTGCGCGGGGGTGGCAAGGTGGTCAAAAACGCGGCTGGGTTTGATATCCCCAAGTTGATGGTGGGCAGTTTGGGGCGCTTGGGCGTGCTGGTAGAAGCTAGCTTTAAAGTCTTTCCGCGACCGCAAAGTTACGCCACCTTGACGGCTACGTATCCAACCATCAGCGACGCGTTAGGCGCGCTGCACAAAGCAGCCGACGCGCGTATGGAGCTTGAAGCACTCGATTTGGTGCTGGATCGCGTGGACGGATTGCGCACCCTGCCTACACTCTGGGTGCGTCTGGGTGGGTTAGAAGGCGTGATGCCACAACGGTTGGCGCAGTTGCGTTCAGTTTTGGGCGCTGGCGATGTGATGGATGGCTTTGTCGAAACTGCTTCCTGGCAGGCGGGGCGTGAATTCAGTTGGGTGCCCGCAGGCGGGGCGCTGGCAAAAGTCGCCCTCACGCCGAGCCGGATTGTGGCGCTGGAAGAAAAGCTGGCAACCACCAAGGCGCTGCGACGTTATGCAGTGGGTGGTAATCTGGCCTGGATTGCCTGGCCAGCCGCCATCGCTGAACTCGATACCCTGCTAACGGCCGAAAATTTATCTGGGCTGGTCATTCGGGGCGTCACCGAACAGCCACGTATCGGCGTACAGACCGGCCAGGTTTTTGCGCGGCGGATTAAGCAGGCGCTGGATCCGGCAGGCCGCTTTTTGGCATTATAAATTGCACACTACAAAATAATTAATTGTGAATAATTAACAATTAATCGTTAATTATTGCCGTATCGTCGCTGCGCTCAATGGGCCTTCACCATCATTAATTGTTAATTATTCACAATTAATTATTTATTCGCGTTATTTCTCACCATTTTTTTCATTATTCACGATTCAATTCTTATGCAACATACCATTCCCGTTGAATCCCTTGGCCCACAGGCCGAAGCAATGGCTCAGGCTGTCAATACGTGCGTTCACTGCGGTTTTTGCCTGTCCGCCTGCCCCACCTACAAGGTGATGGGCGAAGAAATGGATTCGCCGCGTGGGCGTATCTATTTGATGAAAGAGCAGTTAGAAGGTGAGCTAGAATTAGACGCCGTGACGCCCTTTATCGACCGCTGTCTGGGCTGTATGGCGTGCGTCACCGCCTGTCCATCTGGCGTGGAGTACGGCCATCTGCTGGCGCCATTCCGCGCCTATGCCGAGCCCAAACGGTCGCGGGCGCCAATGGAGCGCGTAACACGGCTGTTGGTGCGCGAAACTTTGCCCTATCCCGGCCGCTTTCGGTTGGCCGCAGCCATGGGCAAGATGGGCAACGCGCTGCGCGGACTCTTGCCCCATGCATTAACGGCGATGCTCGACTTACTGCCAGAAAATTTGCCCAAGGCGCAACCGCTGCCAGATTTCTATCCGGCGCGCGGCGTTCGGCGCGGGCGTGTCGCTTTGTTATCTGGCTGTGTACAACAGGTGTTGGCGCCATCGATCAACTGGGCCACTTTGCGGGTATTGGCCCACAATGGCATCGAAACGGTGATCCCGCGCGGACAAGGCTGCTGTGGTTCGTTGTCGATGCACATTGGCGAGGCGAAACAGGCGCAAGGTTTGGCGCGCAACAATCTAAATATTTTTCCCGCTGATGTGGATGCGATTATTACCAACGCGGCCGGCTGCGGATCGGGTATGCACGAATATGGACTGCTCTTTAAAGGTTTGCCCGAAGAAGAAGAAGCCAATCGTTTTGCGGCCCGGGTGAAAGATATCAGCGTGTTTCTAGCCGAGTTGGGACTGATTGCACCGCCACCTCTGCCCAAATCGGTTACACTGGCCTATCATGACGCCTGCCACCTGGCTCATGCCCAGCGCGTCACAAGCCAACCGCGTCAATTGTTGGCGGCCATTCCCAATCTAACGCTGGTGGAGATTCCGGAAGGCGAACTTTGCTGTGGTTCAGCAGGCACCTATAATCTAGAGCAACCGGAGTTGGCATATGAAATCGGCGCACGCAAGGCCCGCAACATCGTTGCGACCGGCGCCGAGGCGGTCGCTGCCGGCAACATCGGCTGTATCATGCAGATTCAAACCCATTTGAAGGCGCTGAATCATGATCTGCCGATCTGGCATACGATGGAAGTGCTGGATCGAGCCTATGGGGAAGCTGGCAAAGGGTGACAATCCGGATCACTGCTCCCCCTGGATGATTGACATTATCGCCTAATTCGCTTACGATTACGATGTTACCGGTTATAAGACGCAAAAGCTGGGAGTCGTTCAAGGAGAATTACCAATGTCTAAATTTGTAAAGGTAAAAACAGAGCTGCGTGACTTGGCGCTAATCAAGCAAGCACTGGACGATCTAAAAATTGGCTATCAGGAAAATGCGCGCTATATTCACACCTGGAGCGGATTTGCCGGCAAAGTACCGCTGGTTGTCAAAGATAAACATGTCACCTTTGGCCTGCGCACGAATGAAGAAAATAGTTACGAAGTGATCGGCGATGATATGCAGATGGTGCAGATTCGCAAAACGGTGGGCCAGGTGCAGCAGCGCTACGCCTATCGCAAAGTGCTCGCCGAAACGGCCAAGGCGGGCTTCGAACTGGTCGATGAGAACACGGGGCGCGACCAGGTGATCCGTTTGACCGTCCGCCGCTGGGCGTAGAGGAGTTTTACATGCAAAAACAAGAGATCGAAATCACCATTCTGCCCGATGGCCGCGTCGAGTACACGATCAAGGGTGTCAAAGGCGGCGCGTGTGAAAGTATCAGCGCGCTGCTGGAGCAGTTGGGCAAAGTAGAAGATGCGCAGCGTACAGGTGAATTTTATGAGCAGGGGTCCGATGCCCACATTGCCATCCACAACAGTTGAGACAACACCGATCTGGCCGGCAATGCCGACCGAAACCGAAATTTATATCTTACCGGACGGCCGTGTCGTGATCGCAGATCTACCCGTCGAGCTAGCGGCCCTATTTGCCGAACTGGGTGCAGCCGAACCGTGCGAGGTAGCGGCTGTTCATGCGCCTGGGTTGGTGATGCCAACCGACTCAGACAAGTTGGCGTAGCCCATGCCTGCAAGCAGTATTATCTTAACCGACTTACCCACCACTCAGCCGATCAAGATTGTCCAGCTATTTGAACACCTGGAGCTTTTTAGCGAAGGTGAACCAGCCCAGCACACACTCTTTGTCCTGGGTCGCGCTCGCCTGACCCAACTTGACCGCCTCGATCTGCCCGCTGATCAATTACTCCTTATCAATCCCCCGCTGGATGTACGCCAACGTTTCAAACTGGAAGGCGATCTGGCCGTGCTCTTCACTGGTAAAGCAGAAGAAGTAGGTCTGCCCTCGCTGCAAACCGTCGCCGGTGGTGTCGCCCACATCCGCATTGGTGAACACTTTTTAGATATCTACACGCAACGCCAAGGGGCAATTGTGCATGTGCCGGCGTTGGGCATTCTTTGCGGCGGCCACTTTGGCAGTGACGCCATCCTGCCGCCCATTGCGCCCGGTTCGGACGGCGGTGAAGAGCTGGATACGCTGCGTCTGTTGGCTCGCCTAGTCAAGCAAAGCCGGCTGCAACTCTATATACCGCGCATCGGCGCGCTGAACAGCACACCCACCGAGGTAATGATGCGGCTGGCGGCCGATGTTGCTTATCTGCACAGCCTGCGGCGCGTCGCGCCCGCGTTGGTGGCACGCGGCGAGACAGTGGCTATGTTGTACCAACTAAGCGAGTCACTGCTGCCGGAGGGACGCCGTTCGGCCCTGTGTCGAGAGGTTCATCTGAAGAATTTGCAGACGTTGTATGCGACTGAACAAG
>JBBRVA010000645.1:0-5117 GCA_038247295.1 Caldilineales bacterium
AGTAGTGAGTAGTGAGTAGTGAGCAGTAATCAATAAGCAGTGACCAGTGGCGATACGCCTCACTGGTCACTGCTTATTGATTATTGAAGGTTCTACTCGTCGATCCATGTTTCCTGCTCACCGACCACCTTAAAATGGCGCGGACGTTGCTCATGTTGTCGTTCATGCGGCCAACCGGGCGCTTGTGCATAGCCAGTTTGGGCATAGCCACGCGCATCCGGCTGGTGTGTACCATAGCCACCCTGTTGCATTGCTCCAGGCGCGGCAGTCAACACAATTACGGGGGGCTGGGGGGCGTAGGCTGGATAGCCAAGCTGACGCCCTTGCTCTCGATAACCGTTCTCTGCACGCTCGTCCCCCCGACTGTCCCGACGCCGGCCAGACGCTAGCACCAACAACGCTGTCGGAATGCCAGCCAAGATGCCAAAGAGCACCCCAACGGCCATGCTTATCGCATCACTGCTCAAACTGCCCCCAATGCGCCAACCAGCCATCGCCACAAAAACTAATAATAACAACCCAATCAATCGTAGCATGATCCCCTCCTTAAAACGTTAAGTCGCGATAAGCGGTAAATGGTAAATGGGGGCAATCAGAATGAACTTACCACTTACCATTTACCACTTACCACTTATCCATCTCCCCCACAATCTGGCGTAAATCCTTCGCGCCCACCCAAGCGGCCTGAAAGCGTAGTGGCTCACCTTTAGCCACCAACAAAAAATCACCTTTGCCCTCCAGCTTTTCGGCGCCGCTAGCGGTGATACCGCTGGCAAAGCGTGCTTCATCGCGGCTAGCTACCGCACCCACCAAGCGCACCGGGAAATTCGCCTTCATCGCCCCGCCGATCAAGCTGGCGGTTGGCTTTTGGGTGCAAGCTAATAAATGAATCCCCGCTTCGCGCCCGCGTTGCGCCAAGCGTGTCAACATGGCTTCGACGGATTTACCGCCGGTCTGCAACAGATCGGCTAGCTCATCGACGGCGACAACTAACACAGGGCGACTGATGCTGGCCCGATCGCGTTCTTCCATCGTCTGCACCAAGGCGCGCAACTGGGTCAACATGGCTTCACTGCTCTGGGCCACTTCGCCCTGCACATGAGGCAAACCGCGCAAAGGGGCAAAGCCGCGCCCTTTGGGGTCGATGAGAATCAAGTGGAGCTGATCGGGCGAGTTATGCAGCGCCAGTGAAGCCAACATCGTGCGCGCCAGCGCAGTTTTGCCGCTGCCCGTGGTACCGGCCACCAAAACGTGACACACGTCGGCGGCGATCAGGCGCAGTAATAACGGTGCGCCAGATTCTTCCAGCCCCAACACAGCAGTGAAGGGCGGCACCGTTGCCAACCCCTGGCACAAAGGTAAGAGCCGCACCGGTGCATTGGTTTGATGTGGCACTTCCACATGAATATGGTTCTGTTGGCGATAGACACGCACAGTGCGACAACCCAGCGCCAAAGCAATTTCCTCCGCCAGCGAAGCCACCTTGTTGACACGCGTGCCCATGTTGGCCACGATCTGAAATTGGATGAAGCGCGGCGCGACCACGCCACCGGCGACATACGCCGCAATGCGGTGATGGGCCAGCACACTTTCGATTTGATTGGCTTGCGTTTCCAGCATCTGTCGATCGGGCGCCATGTTTGCTGCTCCTTTACTGTACAGCGATTTTTCAAATCGCTCTGCCGACGGACAGCGTAAGCGACTTAAAAATCGCTACACAAAAAAACAGCCGGCAATGGCGGCCACGGCTTGCGCCGTTCACCATGCACCAGGCTGTTCTCATCTTGGCTCGCATCACTCTATCGTGTCTGTACGAGCCTGGTTATTTGTGTAGATGGATTTTATAGAACAAATGTTCTATTGTCAAATCGTGTTATTGGTGAACAGAGAAAAGTTTGAAGGGGCGATTTAGAAAATTGGTGACCAAAGAGCACAAAAAACCCAAGACAGTATGTCTTGGGACAGAGTATGCTTGGTTTAGTCGATAAATACGCAACGGTGTGGATCGGACAGGATTCGAACCTGTAACCAAGGAGTTATGAGCCCCCTGCTCTGCCGTTGAGCTACCGATCCAACGATTTTTGATTTACGATTTTTGATTTACGAAACCATTTCGCTGAAGAGGTAACTTCGTAAATCGGCCATCAAAAATCGTAGATGTAGGTGAGCGGGTGGCGGGAATCGAACCCGCGTAATCTGCTTGGAAGGCAGGGGCTCTACCATTGAGCTACACCCGCAGATCATTTTTGATTTACGATTTTTGATTGACGAATGATCTTATCAACGAAGCAGCTTCGTAAATCGTCAATCAAAAATCGTAAATCATCAGTCGGGGAGACAGGATTCGAACCTGCGACCCCAGCGTCCCAAACGCTGTGCGCTACCAAGCTGCGCTACTCCCCGGTAGAATATCTATTGTACTGTAAAGCTAGGGAATGGTCAAACTGTGGGATGCGCAATGTGTAAAAATGGGAAGAGGTAAACGGTAAGTAGTAAGTGGTGATCATCACCACTTACTACTTATCAGTACAAGATTTAAAAAGTGAAGAAACCTGCACCAAAAGAGCTGGCAAAAACCAAGCTAACAATGCTCATCAACTTGATCAAAATATTCAGCGCCGGACCGCTGGTATCCTTGAAAGGGTCACCAACCGTATCACCGACAACGGTGGCCTTATGGACTTCGGAACCCTTGCCACCCATTGCGCCGGTCTCCACCCATTTCTTGGCATTGTCCCAGGCGCCGCCGGCGTTTGCCATCATAACGCCCAACAGGAAGCCAGAAGCCGTTGCGCCGATCAACAGACCAGCCAACGCCTCTTTGCCCAGGATAAAGCCTGTGGCCAACGGGACAATAACGGCCAATGCCCCCGGCAGGATCATCTCGCGCAGGGCATTTTCGGTGCTGATCGCCACGCAGGTCTTATAATCCGGCTTGGCCGTCCCTTCCATCAAGCCGGGGATTTCACGGAACTGGCGGCGCACTTCCATTACAATGCCTTGCGCAGCTTTGCCCACGGCGGTCATAGTCAACGCCGAGAAGAGATAGGGCAACATTGAGCCGATCAAGATGCCGGGCAGCATGGTCGGGTCAAGCAAATTCAGGGATTCTACATTGGCGGCGCTAACATAAGCTGCGATTAATGCGAGGGCGGTGAGCACAGCCGAACCAATCGCAAACCCTTTGCCAGTGGCGGCTGTCGTATTACCCAAGCTGTCTAGCGCATCCGTGCGCACGCGCACTTCGGCCGGCAAATGGCTCATTTCGGCAATGCCGCCGGCGTTATCGGCGACCGGCCCATAGGCGTCAGTGGCCAGCGTCACACCCAAAGTGCTGAGCATGCCAACCCCAGCGAGCGCCACGGCATACAAACCAGCTTCAATCGTGCCGTCGGCGCGGATGCCCAACCAAATGCTAAGTAGGGTGGCCAGGGCGACAATTAAGACGGGGGCGACTGTGCTATGCATACCAACGGCCAACCCTTGGATGATGGCCGTTGCCGCACCCGTTTGCGCGGCCTCGGCAATGCTCTTGGTCGGTTTCTCGGTATAAGAAGTGTAATACTCGGTGGCATAGGCAATGCCGTTGCCAGCGACCAGGCCACCAACAATCGCCCAGAAATAGTTGAGGCTGACACCCGTAATTAATACGACGATCAGCGTAAAGAGCAAGACAAGCACAGATGCGCCCCAGACTGAACGACGCAGCACGCTTAGTAAGGTCTCCTGCGTAGAATTCTCATCCGCCCGCACAATTAATGCTTCCGTCACGCCGGCGGGCAGCGCTTGGAGAATTCTTTGCACCATCGGTTCGTCGGCTTTGACCATCAGCGTACCGAGCAACGAGGCGATTACGCCAACCGCGGCAACCAGAAAGGGCAAGGTGATAAAGGTTAAGGGCGATGTATCACTGGAAACCAACACGGCGCCCAGCGTGGCGGCAGCAATGATCGAACCGCTGTAACTCTCGAACAGATCGGCGCCCATGCCGGCCACGTCGCCGACGTTATCGCCCACATTATCGGCGATGACAGCAGGGTTGCGCGGGTCATCTTCGGGGATGCCTTGCTCTACTTTACCAACCAGATCGGCGCCTACATCCGCCGCTTTTGTGTAGATGCCACCGCCCACACGGGCAAAGAGGGCAATGCTGCTGGCGCCAAAACCAAAGCCGGTGATGTAGGTAATTTGGTTGGGGTCACCGTTGAAAAGCAAATAGAGGAAGGTCATACCGACCAAGCTAAAGCTGACCACCGCCATGCCCATAATTGAGCCACTGCTAAAGGCCACGCTTAAGCCTGCACTCAGGCTACGTTGCGCGGCCGCAGCTGTGCGTACATTGGCACGCACGGCTACGTACATGCCCAGGTAACCAGCCCCCGCCGATGCAATGGCGCCGGTCACAAAGGAGAGCGCCGTTTGCCAATTGAGAAAGAAAGCAATAATCACGGCTACGACAACCACAAAACCGCTTAAGAAGCGATATTCGCGGTTTAGAAAGGCAGACGCCCCTTCTTGAATGGCGGCGGCTATTTCCTGCATGGTTTCGTTGCCTGTATCTTGACTTAACACAAAGCGTATTTGTTGGACAACGAAGACAATACCTAGCAGTCCTAACAACAGGGTAAAGATGATTGATAACAATTTTCTGCTCCTAAATTTTAATTTTCCGAGTGATTTATTACTGATTTAAAAACTATATAGAGAAAAGGGGCAACCGAACTGGTTACCCCTTCACCCTCCGGTATCATACAATCAAAGCGTTATCAGAAGCAAAAAGCCATTAACAAAGCAGACATTAGCCATTTATCATTAGCTGTTGGCGATTGACAATGGTCGAGTGCAGTTGGCGTAAATAGCTATGCCGTAGGCCAGTGTGACAGTAAAGCAGTAGGACAGTATCCTCTGACTCTCTGTCCTACTGCTTTACTGTCACACTGCTTCTCATTCTAATCTAGCGACCCGACACTTTGGGCTGGGCCATTGAAATGGCCTGCTGACCAGTCGCGGAAGTGCCTGAGGGCACTAAAAACGAGTCGCCGGGTAGCCCCCTGGGCGCGACTTCCTGGTTTCAGCCGCGAGTTTCAACCCGACCGCGCCAAAGTGTCGGGTCGCTA
>JBBRVA010000646.1:0-5105 GCA_038247295.1 Caldilineales bacterium
CGCCTCGGTTTGGCCAAGCAAAGTCGTCAGCCGTTCGTACAAATAGTTCAAGGTGTCGCGGTGCTCGGTGAAGATTACCAGTTTACGGCCCTCACCCCCTACCCCTCTCTCGCAGTTTGGGAGAGGGGAGTTTGGATCCGATTGGTTCCCCTCTCCCAGTTTGGGAGAGGGGCTAGGGGTGAGGGGACCCTGCAGCACACGCAAGAGTTCAAGCCATTTGCGGTCATTGCCGCTGCGGCGCACGCGCAGGGCAGTGGCTTCTAACGCGCGCAGGCTGACGATTTCTGCCTCCAACTCGGTAATCGTGCGGGCCGCGGTGGCATTATCCACCAATTCCGTTTCGATCGCCGTTACCTCGGTTTCGGGCGCATCGTCCAGATCGTCCCAATCCTCGTCGTCAAAGCGGCGACCCTCATCGGGCAGCATGACTTGACGCGTACGTTTGGCTTCTTGCAGCCGTTTTTCCAGCCGTTCGCGCCGGTGCTTGAGCGATTGATAAATGGCTTCGGGCGAAGAGGCCAAGCGGCGTTGCAGAATGGTG
Organism: Caldilineales bacterium; assembly: GCA_038247295.1. Taxonomy (GTDB): domain Bacteria; phylum Chloroflexota; class Anaerolineae; order Caldilineales; family Caldilineaceae; genus JAPLGZ01. The sequence continues at coordinate 542 of JBBRVA010000646.1, forward strand.
AGGGCAAAGCCGATGGTGCCTTTGCGCCCGTCGCTTTCCAGTTGCTCGGCGCGGTTGAACTCTTCGCGCACATAGTCCGTGACCGCGCGGTAGAGTTCTGCCTCTTCCGGCGAAAGTTTGTAATCCACCGTATAGGCTTTGCGCTCGGGAAAGAGCGGCTTGCCATCGAATTTCAGCAGCTTTTCCTTGATCATGCGCCGCATCAAGTCGGAAATATCCACCTGGTGGACACCGTCGCGAAAACGTCCTTCAAAACGGTCGGCGTCGAGCAGGGCGAGAAAGAGTTGAAAATCCTCTTCTTTGCCATTGTGCGGAGTTGCCGTCATCAATAAAAAATGACGGGTTAACTCACCCAGCAACTTGCCCAGTTTATAGCGCTTTGTCTCCTTCAAATCCCCGCCAAAGAAAGAAGCCGCCATTTTGTGCGCTTCATCGCAAACAACCAGATCCCAATCGGTTGTCTGTAAACGGGCTTGTAAATCTTCGTTGCGGCTCAATTGATCCAAGCGCACAATTAGCAGATCATGTTCGGCAAACGGATTGCCGCTGCGCGCCGTCTCCATCAATTCGCGGGTCAAGATGGTAAAGTCCAGTTGAAACTTGGTCCATAGCTCATCCTGCCACTGCGCGGCCAAGCCACCGGGCGCGCAAATCAGACAGCGGCGGACATCGCCGCGCACGATCAACTCACGGATCAACAGCCCAGCCATAATGGTTTTGCCCGCGCCGGGATCGTCGGCCAGCAGATAACGTAGCGGCTGGCGCGTCAGCATTTCGTGGTAAACGGCGGTGATTTGGTGCGGTAACGGCTGGATCAGCGAGGTATGTACGGCCAAAACGGGGTCAAACAGATAGGCCAAGTGAATCCGATAGGCTTCCGAAACGAGGCGCAACAATTCGCCATCCCCGTCAAACGCCCACAGTCGCTCATCCGTCACAATGTCTAGCGTCGCTTCATTTTCGCGATAGAGCAACTGGCTGCCCAGTTGACCATCAGCACGGCGAAAAATTACTTCAGCAGCGTGATCACCGTGCCACTGAACATCAATTAGGGTTACTAACTGCTCGGGGACAATGCCACGGACCTGTGTATTGCGTTTTAATTCTTCAAGTCTGCGCATTGATCGCCTTTGTCAATTCTCGCTAATCGATAGTCTTATATAGAAACTGTTAGACTGATATATTATAGACGGTCTATACTGCTAATCTATTATACGCTTTTGTACCACTCATCCTGCTTACTTTTATCTTACCATATTTAGCATATTTATTGGAGTGGTTTGAGCGTATAGCTTTCACCCGGTTGCGTTGAAAACTGGATGACAGATGTTCCGGGTAAAGCGGTTACACTTATCTGGTCTCGTCCAATGACATGTAATGTTTGTCCCGAACGTAGCCGACACTGATTTCCCAAACTCGAATGTATCAGTGCCTGCGTTAACCGACCATTGGCCCAGGCAATGTCCACCTCGAACCCGCCGCGGGCGCGCAACCCTTGTACGGCACCACTGGGCCAAGTGCTGGGCAAGGCGGGCAACAGATGCAACGCGCCGGCATGGCTTTGCAACAACATCTCGGCGATGCCGGCGGTGGCGCCAAAGTTGCCATCGATCTGGAACGGGGGGTGGGCATCGAAAAGGTTGGCATAGACGCCGCCGCCTTCCATCACGACGCCGGTCTGTTCGACCAGGGTGAGCATATTGCCGAGCATCTTGAACGCGTGGTCGCCATCACCGAAGCGCGCCCAGAAGTTGATCTTCCAGGCCATCGACCAGCCGGTGCCCCCATCGCCGCGCAATTCCAAGGATCGCATCGCGGCCTGAAAAAGTTCGGGCGTGCCGCTTTGGGTAATCTGCCGCCCCGGGTGCAGCCCAAAGAGATGCGAAACGTGACGATGTTCATCGTGTGGATCATCCCAGTCGGCGAACCACTCTTGCAGCTGACCATGCTGACCAATCTGCATTGGGTAGAGGCGCGCCCGCGCGGCGGCGAGTTGCGCTTGAAAATCTTCGTCAATGCCCAGAATTTGGGCCGCTTCGATGCAATTGGTAAACAGGTCCCAGATAATCGCCATGTCCATCGTCGAGGCCATGCTCACCGCGGCCGTTTGTCCATCTGGCGTGGTGAATTTATTTTCTGGCGAGGTGGACGGTGCGGTGATCAGGTGCCCGTTGCCGTCCTCGATCAGCCAGTCAAGACAAAACTCAGCTCCACTTTTCATCACGGGGTAAGCCTGATCGCGCAGATAGGTAGTATCGCCGCCAAACGCGTAATGTTCCCACAAATGTTGGCAAAGCCAGGCGCCGCCCATCGGCCAGCACGCCCAGACCGGATCACCCCAGCCGTACGCGCCGACTTGCCCCGTTTGGCGCCAGAAATCGGTGTTGTGATGCGCCACCCAGCCGCGGCAACCGTAATTGACGGCTGCCGTCTGCTGGCCATTGACGCTTAGTTCTTCGATAAAGTCCAACAAGGGCACATGGCACTCGGCCAGATTGGTGCTCTCGGCCGGCCAGTAGTTCATCTGCGTGTTAATATTGATCGTGTAATTAGAACTCCACGGCGGGCGGATTTCATCGTTCCAGATGCCTTGCAGATTGGCTGGTTGCGTGCCGCCGCGCGAGCTAGCAATCAAGAGATAGCGCCCATACTGGAAGAGCAGCGTGATCAAGTGCGGGTCGTCGCCGGTTTTGAAAGCACGAATCCGCGCGTCGGTAGGTAGATGCGCAGCGTCCGTCACCCCCAGATCGAGCGCGACACGGCGAAAAAGCGCTTGATGATCAATGATATGGCCGGCCCGTAAAACAGCATACGGCCGCCGCGCAATCCGTTGCACCGCACTTTGCACCCCAGACGCCACCGCCAGCGCCGGCAAGCCGGGTGATTGGTCGTAGCCCATAAAGCCGGTCACCGCGGTTAAGTAAAGCGTCGCGTGGTCAGCGTTGGTCACCTGCAATCCATCCGTAGTCGCCGTTGCCTGGCCGCCTTCTAGCACCACTTGAAGGGCGGCGGCAAAATGCAAACCGTCGCCTTCATCCTCGTCGGCATAGATCACCGCTGGCTCAATTCTGCGGTAGCTGGGCTCTACATGGGCAGGCGCTTTACCGGTCAGGAGCAAACTGTCGTTACTGGTTGCCGTTGTCGTGTGGCGCAACTGGCTGTCGAGCCCAATCGTGAAGTTAAGTTGGCCGGGTTGATCGCAGCTTAAGCGCACGATGATGGCTTGATCCGGCGCGCTGGCAAACGCTTCTCGAGTAAAGGTAGCATCGCCCACCGTGTAGCGCACGGTGGTGATCGCCGTGTCTAGATTCAATTCGCGCTGATAAGCGGTGGCCGCAGCGGCATGCGCAAAAGTCAGCCGCAGATCCCCCAGTGGCTGGTACGATTGGGTAAAGGGGCCTTGGAGTTGCTTGGCAATTTCGTCGGCTTCACGATAGTGGCCCGCGAAAATGGCGCGGCGCACATCGTCCAGTGCCGGCTTGGCCCCCGGCGTGTTCCAGTCACGCATTGCGCCAGACCAGAGCGTGTCTTCGTTGAGTTGCAACCGTTCGGCTTCGACACCGCCGAAGACCATGGCACCCAGACGGCCGTTGCCGATCGGCAGCGCTTCCACCCATTGGGCGGCGGGTTGAAGATAGGAGAGTGTGAGTGGGTGGGATGGCATGGTGGTTTCCTTGTTGATTCGTAAAGGTCACCCCACCCTAACCCTCCCTGCCATTACGTTAAGGAATTTCGTAGGTGCGGTTTGTAACCGCACGTCTCCGTTCAAACCAGACAGTGCAGTTTGTAACCGCACCTACGACTTGCCACGTTTCTTACCTTAATGGCCGTGAGGGTTAGGGTGGGGTGGTTTAGTCGCTACATTTTCAATTTATGTTTCCAGCGTAATCCCGACTGTCGCGCATAGCTCGGTCAGATACGCCTTTGTCAGGAGTACTTCCCGATCCAGCGCCGGGGTGGAGGCCACGCCGTGATGGGCGACGCCGGGCACATCTTCTAGCTCAATCGAGAGCACGTTATTATACCCCACATCGTGCAGGGCTTGCAGCACGGCTTGCCAGTTGATCTGGCCTTTGCCCGGACGCCAATGGGCATTGCTCGTGCCATCGTTGTCCGAAAAGTGGGTGTGGAAAATGCGGTCGCCCACTTCATAGACTACCATCTCGGAGATCTCGCCCATTGGGAAGAGATGGCTGGGGTCAAAGTTCATGCCCAGCGCTGGCGAGTCCACCTGATCGAGCAGGCGCAGCATTGATGCGCTGTTGCGCATCAAGCGATACGGGTGTGGTTCCAGGGCGTAGCGTAGACCAGCATCTTCACAAATCGCACAGCACTGGCGCATTACATCAACATAATCAGTCCAATTCTGCTGCCAATTTAGCCCGCGGCCAAAGCCCAAGCTCCACTCCTGCGCCAAATGTTTTTCCATAATGCGCGGCACCGACAATTCGAAAGGGTTGGCGGCGACGCTGTTGACCATCTTCGTGCCTAGCTCAACCCCCACTTCGACCATGCGTTTGAAATGTTCGATTGCCTGGGCGCGCACCGTCGCATCCGGGCTGGC
>JBBRVA010000647.1:0-5104 GCA_038247295.1 Caldilineales bacterium
AGCGCTTGAATCGCCGCCTCCGTCTGAAGGTAGCCGCCTTCGCCGATTTGCAAACGGCGGATGTGACCAGCCTTGTCGATCAGATAGCTGGCGGGCCAATAGTGGTTGCCGTAGGCGCGCCAGGTTGTATAATCGTTATCCAACGTAACGGGATATTCGACACCCAACTCGGCGATCGCGGCCTGGACATTGTTCGGATCTTTTTCGTAATCAAATTCTGGGCTGTGGACACCAATGATCACCAAGCCCTGGTCGGCATATTTTGTATGCCACTCGCGCAACGTGGGAATCACATGTTTACAGTTAATACAATCAAAGGTCCAGAATTCCACCATCACCACTTTGCCGCGCAAATCGGCCAACTTGAGCGGATCGGAATTATACCAGACTTCGTTGTTCAACTCGGGCGCTAGACCTTTGCTGGGCAGGCTGGCGAGTAACAGGGCTTGTTCGGGCGTTACATTATTGGTGGTCGTTGAACTTTGGCTCTCCTGAATTGGCGCCGTTTGTGGCTGCGTTTGCGCTGGCAACGCCGGCGCTTGCGCGGGTGGCAATGGGGCTGGCATCGTGCAACCGTTCAGCATAAGTATGGTAACCAAGCTGGAAAACAGGTGTCGGTAGCTTTGCATATCTTGTCCTCTCCTGAGCAAACTGAGTAAGTACGATCTGCTGCTCATTCTAGCACGATTTTTAGCGCTCAACTCTTACACGTTTATTAACTCTGCTAGTGGAGAAAAACAGTCACAAAACAGTTACACAGAGTAGCGTAGAGGAATCACAGAGCACACAGAGCGAGAGATTTGTTGCTTTTTCTTTGCGCTCTTTGCATCTTTGCGGTAACTGTTTTGTCATTGGGTCTGCAATGTGCGTTGGATGAATGCTGCGAAACTCGTTGGCGCGCGCCCAAGCAAATCCGTCAGAACACGTGGATTTCCCCAAAAGCCGTACCGTTCATAGTAATCGAACATTTTTAGCAAGGTCGCAATGGCGTAGGCGCTCAACCCAGCCTTGCGCGCACTTTGCTCCCAACTAGCTTTATCGACAGCTTCGGCCTGCACGGGTCGTTTAAGCGCTGTGGCCAGCGTCGCTGCTACCTCGATCTGGCTCAAGATTTGAGGTCCGGCCAACTCGTAGCTCGCACCGCTGTGATCGGGTTCTGTCAACACGCGCGCCGCGGCTTCTGCTACGTCTTCCAGATCAACCATGCCCAGCCGCGTTGCCACCGCATAGGGGACGCGATAGATGCCTGATTCTATAATTGTCTGCCAACCGGCCAATATATTTTGCATGTAAGCGGCCGGTTGCAAAATCGTGAAATCCAGCCCAGACTGGAAGAGCAATTCTTCCACGCGCAATTTCTGCCAATGGTGAGGCATCGCTTCTGTCTGCGGATGTAACACGGAATGGTAGACAACGCGCCTGACGCCCTGCGTCTGCGCGGCATGAATCACATTATGGGCAATCGCGACCTCGTCCGGCTGCATGTTGGGGCAGATGTGATAAAGCGTCTGAACGCCAGCGCAGGCCTGCTGCAGATCAGCAGGATTGCGCAGATCGCCGCCGATCACTTCGTGGGCGCCGCATTGTTTTAGATCGCTGATTTGTGGATTATGCCGCACCAAAGCGCGTACTGGCGCAGCGCGTTGATGTAACGCTTGCGTGATTGCCGCACCTGTTTTACCACCCGCACCGGTGATTAAGATCATGTTCTGGTCTCCTATAACGATTCTGTGGTGAGCCTTACCCTGGGTATCCGTGCCTGTTTGACTGAGCAGCTTTGTAAATCACCTGCCTGGAAGCAAGGCCAGCTTCCAGGCAGATTGTTCATACGATTTTGCAGAATTGCCAGCGATTCGGCAAATTTGGTGATTGACAACCAAACTCATTAATGATATATTAATATTTAATTAAACGAATGAACGTTCATTCGTTTTTTGCCAACACTTGATAAACCGAATTTCTAAAGCGCACAGAAATGACATAACTGGTTTTATGGAACAAAAAAGTAGCAAAGGCCAACAAACAAGGGGACTCTTACTGGAGGCTGCGCTGCAACAATTCGCGGCCAATGGCTATCATGGCACATCAATGCGTCAGATTGCCGACGCCGCTGAACTGGCGGTTGGGGGCATCTATAACCATTTTGCCAGCAAAGAAGAGATTCTAAAGGCGGTGATTTTGGAATATCATCCGCTCAATGTGATTGCCCCAGAGTTAATCGATGCTCAAGGCGAATCATTTGCTGCCCTGATGCATGATGTCGCCCAGCGGTTTTACGCGGCGATCAAAGCGCGCCCCGTGTTATTGAATATATTTTTTATTGAATTGGTTGAATGCAATGGCGAGCATCTGCCTGAATTATTTCAGACGCTCTTGCCGAAGGCAGAGGCATTTGCCCAGCGCCTATTGCAAATGGATACGCGCTTACGGCCACTGCCCTCATTCGTCGTACTGCGCATCTTTCTTAGCATGCTGATGGGATTCTTCATCACCGAAACCTTATTCGCCAAGATTCCCATCATACCCAAAACTGTCGGCACGATTGATGATTTTGTCGAAGTGCTCATGCATGGCCTTTTATCAACCGATCAAGTTTGAATGCAAAGGTGACAATGATGTCAGAACTTACGTTATCAGAACCTAAACCGATATTTTACAACGGACAAGCTTCAGACGCCCTCCTTGCACTAGACTCGCCCGCCGCCACCCTTGCTCTGGTGGGGGGCAAGGGTGCCAATTTGGCAAAACTGGCGCAGGCTAATTTCCCGGTGCCAGGTGGTTTCTTGGTAACGACGCAGGCATATGCAGAATTTGTCGCGGCCAACCAGTTGGCCGCATGGATTCAGACCGTCGTGGCCCAAGCCGACCCCAACGATCCGGTGGCGCTAGAAGCCGCCGCAACCCAAATTCGTACGCGTTTTGCCGCCGGGCAGATACCGGCCCACTTAGCCACAGATTTGTGCCACGCCTACCAAACCCTGGGCCAGCCGCCGGTGGCTGTGCGCTCTTCGGCCACAGCGGAAGATTTGCCAGAGATGTCGTTCGCCGGCCAACAGGATACCTATTTAAATATCTTGGGTGAGGACGCGCTCTTACAGGCCGTCGTCAATTGTTGGGCCAGTTTGTGGACCGCGCGCGCCATCGGCTACCGCACGCGCAACCATATCGCTCACGACGATGTTGCCTTGTCGGTTGTCGTCCAGCGAATGGTGCAGAGTGAGGCGTCGGGTGTGCTCTTCACGGCTAATCCCTTGACTGGTAAACGCAGCGAAACCGTGATCGACGCCACCCTGGGCCTAGGCGAGGCGTTGGTCTCCGGCCAAGTTGAGCCGGATCATTATGTGGTAGACTCAGCCAGTGGGCGCATTCTGAGCAAGACGCTGGGCGCCAAGGCATTGGCAATCCGCGGCGAAAGTGGCGGCGGCACTGTTACTGTGCATGCCGACGCCGCGCAGCAGCAAGCCTTACCCGACGCCGTGATTGTCGAATTGGCGCAACTTGGCCGTCGCGTCGCCGATCTCTATCAAGCACCGCAAGATATCGAATGGGCCTGGGCAGACGGCAAACTCTATTTGCTCCAAGCGCGGCCTGTCACTTCGCTCTATCCGACGCCGAATAGTGTAGCAACCCCAAGCTTGGAAATCTTCGGCTCGATCGGTGCCATTCAGGGCGTGCTGGATCCACTAACCCCACTCGGTCGCGATGGTCTGGCCGCGATCTTTACCGCTATAGCGCGGATGTTTGGATTTCCCGCCACCATCGAAACGCAGACCATTGTGCAAACGGCGGGCGAACGGCTGTGGGCGCGCATTACGCCGTTGGTGCGTAACACAGTAGGCCGCAAGGTAATCCTTGGCGCCACCGCCATGATCGAGCCTGGCATGCGCCAGGCGCTTGATCAAATCATTCAAGAATCAGATCTCGCCCAGACCGGCATGCCCAGCCCCGCCGCGGCGCGCCGGGTGCTGCGCTTCGTGGGGCCACGTTTCGTGGGCATCCTGCGTAGCTTGCTCTGGCCGGAACGTAGCCGGCTGGAGGCGCAACGGCAGATGGCCCACGCCTTGCACCAGGCCGAAACAACCGCGGCCGCGGCGACAACCTTACCCGCCCGTGTCGCGCTCTTGGAGGAGATATTGTCCCGCCAGGTGAGCGAAACCATCCCCGTGCTCATCTCACGTATGCCGGCTGGTTTGCTCGCCATGAATCGTCTGCTTGCGATTGCCAACCAGACCTGGGCGCATGATGAAAAGCAGCGCCAACGGGCGCTGGAAATTATGCGTGGTTTGCCGCATAATGTGACGACCGAGATGGATCTGGCGCTGTGGGCAACCGCGCAAAAGATCCGCAAAAATGAGACTGCGCTCAGCTATTTTCAGAACCAGGATGCGGCCACGTTGGCGCAGGAATATTTGGCCAACACGCTGCCCCGCGTAGTGCAAGAGGCAATTGGCGTCTTTCTCAAGCGCTATGGCATGCGCGGCCTGGCCGAAATTGATCTGGGCCGGGCCCGTTGGCGCGAAAATCCAGCCCAGGTGATGCAGATGGTGCAAAGTTATCTGCACATCGAAGACCCGAATCTAGCGCCCGATGTCATGTTTCAGCGCGGTGAACAGGTGGCGCAACGCGTGATCGATGACTTGGCCGCCGCCGTGCGCAGCCAACCCAACGGTGCATTCAAGGCATGGTTGGTGCATTGGCTGGCACAACGGATGCGCGCATTGGCTGGCTTGCGCGAAAGCCCCAAGTTTTTCATGATCCAGATGATGGGTATTGTCCGCCTCGCCTTGTTAGAAAGCGGCGCAGAACTGGTACGTCAGGGTGTGATCGAACAAGCGGATGACCTCGTCTTTCTGCATTTGGGTGAGCTGAAGGGATTGGCGGCCGGTTACGCGATCAACTGGAAAGCGCTGGTCGCCGAACGACGCACCATCTATGCCCGCGAAAAACTTCGCCGTCAAGTGCCCCGCTTGCTCTTAAGCGATGGGCGGGCCTTCTATGACGGTATGCGCTCTACTGCCCAACAAAGCGCCGGTGTCTTGAATGGTAGCCCCGTTTCACCTGGTATCGTGGAAGGTATCGTGCATGTTGTCTTCGATCCGCATAC
>JBBRVA010000648.1:0-5053 GCA_038247295.1 Caldilineales bacterium
CAGGTGTCCACACCCGGCTTCAAACGTCAATTGCTCGACGATCCGCGCTTTGGCGAAGCCTTACGCCAGCGCTTCCTCGTCGGCATCCCCCTCAACCGCCTGCTCGAACCCGAAGACTTCGTAGGGCCGGCCGTCTTCCTCTGCTCCGCCGCCGCCGCCGCCGTTACCGGCGTCTTACTGCCGGTAGATGGGGGTAATCTGGCGCTCAATGCGGGGGGAAATCATATTTGGCCGACGGTAGGGTAAGCGGGTTGAGAGGCTTATTTGAAAACCTGTCATTTCTCTACCAGTAAAAGCTACGTGATTTAGCCGATTGACAGCCATCCGTTGGAAATCTATACTGAACAATAATTAGCCCTCATCTGGTCTATGCTTCGCAGCCTTGGCCGGTTGTCATAGGCTATTGCGCCCGTCGTAACGGCGATGTATAATAAAGCCAGCAAAATAGATGGAGAGATAGCGCAATTAGAGAGGCGCCGCCCAGTTTTGAGCGCGGCGCTTTGTTTTATGAAGCTGGCATGGCTCCATCTGCTTTTGTGTTCAAACTGGGCTGGGTTTAGAGATGGCGATGACGCATGATTAGATCCGAATTGGCCGAGAAATCATTAGAACTTTCCTGGCAGCAAAGGCTGTCGACGGCAAGCTGGTTCGGCTGGTCCATGGCGCTGGCGTCGACCTTTGCTAGCAGTATTGTCACCCCGCTGGTGCGCGGTGCAGTGGTGGGCGGTATGGATCCGATCAGCCTGCTGTTGATGCGCTTGCTGATCGCCACGCTCTTGTTAGTCGGGACGATGGCGGTGCTGGAGCCGGCACGTTTGAAAATTGACCGGCGCGGGCTGTGGCTGGTCACAGTTATTGGCCTGATCGCCGGCATTGAGATCTGCTGTTTCTTCTGGTCGTTGGCCTTTGTCGACGCATCGATGACGGCGATGATTAAGTCGACGCAGCCGCTAGTTGTGTTACTGATGCTGGGGATGGGCGGCGAACGCCTGACGCGCAGCCACTGGCTACGGCTGGCGTTGGCGATGGGCGGTGTCTACTTGCTGATCGGTGGACCCGGTGGTCATGTGGCGCCCTTCGGGCTGTGGCTGTTGTCGATCTCGCTGATCCTCTACGCGCTGCAACTGGTGTTGACCCAATGGTGGCTGCAAACGTATAACACACGCACAGTTACCTTCTATGTGACGATGATCATGACGCTGGTGATCATCGTCTGGTGGTGGGTGCAAGGGGCAGAATGGCATGCGCCGGGCGTACAAGGCTGGGTTGTGATTGGGATATTGGCGGTTGTCAGCACCTTTTTGGCGCGGCTGGCGCTTTATGCGGCGATCCGGCGCGTGGGCAGTGGTCAAATTGCGCTGCTCTGGCCACTGCAAACCTTGGCAATTATCGTGCTATCGGTGCTTTTCTTGGATGAGCGCATGACGGCGATCCAGTGGTTGGGCGGCGGCTTTATCCTCGTCAGCGCCTTATTGGCCATTGAACGGGTAGAGGCGGCATTTGGCCGGATTGCAGCCAAGGGAAGATACTGGGGGCAACGAGTGTAAAATTATAGTATCGATCTGTTCGTGATCGGCGCTGACAAGTAGCGTGCGAAGATTACGCCATTGTTCATCGATGGCGCTTTCTGGTTCGTTTTCACAGCGCAGCAAGCATAATGTTGTCGTAAAAACTGATCCCTTACCCAGCTCACTATGCACCGCAATTGACCCCTGCATCAACTCTATCAAGCGTTTGGTAATTGCCAGCCCCAATCCTGTGCCGCCATATTTGCGTGTCGTCGAGCTGTCGGCTTGCACAAAGGACGCAAAGAGGCGCGTTTGCATGGCTTGGGCAATCCCGATCCCTGTATCACGCACAACGATCTGGATTGGAATGACATTTTTGATCGCCGGTTGTCGCAGGTGGTGTGGTTGATGGTTTGCCCGCTTTATCTCCACGACCACTTCACCCTGTTCGGTAAACTTAATTGCATTACTCACTAAATTGACGATGATTTGGCGCAGGCGCGTCGCATCACCCATCAACCGTTTGGGCAGATCCGCGGCAATAAACGCGATGAACGCCAATCCTTTCTCCTTTGCTTTGGGGCGCAAGAGACTGGTGACACTGTCGATAAGCGTCGCCAAAGTAAATTCTGATTCTTCTAGAATTAACTTGCCGGCTTCAATTTTTGAAAAATCTAAGATGTCATTTAAGAGTCCCAGCAATATTTCTGCTTCTTGATAGATGACGTTAGCATAGTCACGCTGTTCGTTGTCCAATGCGGTGTCGAGCAAAAGTTCACCCATACCCATAATGCCATTCATGGGTGTGCGCAATTCATGGCTCATGGTGGCAAGAAATTCCGACTTCAGCCGCGAGGATGCGAGGGCCTGATCCCTGGCCTGGGCAAGAGCAGCTTCGATGCGAATGCGCTCCGAGATTTCTTGGTGCAATTTATCATTCGTGTCGCGCAAAATCTCTTGTTTGGCGCTCACCTTCTGCGCCAATCTTTTCGTGTCCTGCAAGGCTGCATGTTTGGATTGCAGCAACAAAAGATAGTCGCTGATTGGGTCATGCACGGCAAAATCGCTCAAAGAAAGACCCAATGGTCCAATTTCGGCAAGTTCTGTGATCCAGGGCGAACACAAAAAAGTACTGGCGGTATAGAGCGTCCAATACTCGCCAAAAGTAATTAAGACTGTTTCTAATAAATGGCGTAAAAATGATTTATGACCTTCTTCGGCGCCGGTGGCCGCGCGTGAACCGATCGCGATGTCGTAGCCCTCTTGCTGCACTTTTGTCAGCAATTTAGAGATCTCTTCAATTGGTGTTGAATTATCCGCATCGGCGAAGAGAATGTAGCGACCGCGCGCCGCCAACATGCCGCGATGGACAGCGTTGCCTTTGCCAGCATTTTTCGGTGCCTTGAGGATCTGTACATTGGCAAATTTTTGCTCTTCGACGATTTCAACCGTCTTATCTTTTGAGCCGTCGTCGGCCACAATCAATTCCCAGCCAATGCCTAAATCGCAAACGTACGAAGTAATCGCGCCAATGGTGGGCAAAATCCGGATCTCTTCATTGTAGGCTGGAATAACAATCGACAGCAGAATATCACCGCTGTTGGGGATGGTCTTCCAGCTTTCATAATTTTTATAGGCCATCAGGTTCACCTTTTACCTTGCATGTCTACTTCAAGCCGCTATGAAATTTAAACAATAAGAAATTTGAATAACAGCTCTTTCATACTACTCAGTAAGCGAGTTGGCGAAAGTTCTGCGTAAGGTAGCGCCGAGAAAAACGTCGCAATCGAGTGCATTGCCCCTTGTACACTTCTGTAAATTGAGCAGCCACATGTTTGTCCATCTTTGCCAACAACACAACAATGTTGCTGATAATGACGGCCTGTTATGTTCAATGTAGGGGGAAGCGTTGCGGCCCTATTTATTTTACAAGTAAATTTATATAAATAAATGGCATAGGTAACTGTTCAGGCTATAAATTACTACAGCGGATTTAGATAGGAACGGATGGTTGGCTATGTTGACAAAATCCGTTTCTATCTAAATCCGCTGTAGTAGGCTGAATAGTTACTGGCATAGAAGTACTAATAGCCTACGCTAAAAGTCATAGAGTTTATCGGATTGGTAGAGAATTAGGCTAATAACACGACCAAGGGCTGCGTTAAGCAGCCCTTGGTCGCTAACTAAATTGCCGGATGAAAATTATAATTTTGTTGGCGCAAGACTCTATTGGCCGGATTGATTTTCGCCATAGAGATCTCCGGCTTTGTGTTAAATTTATAACCCACTCTCTGCACTGTTACGATGTAGAGCGGCTGGGTCGGGTCCGCTTCGATTTTCTTGCGTAGACGAAGAATGGTTACTTGGACCAAATTCGGATTGCGATCAAAGTCTGACTGCCAGACATGGCGTAATAAGTCTTGTTTGCTAACCGCCTGATCGGGCATGCTCATTAAATGGAATAAGACCTGATACTCTGTCGGTGTTAAATCGACTGTCTGCCCATGTACGGTTACCGTATGACAATCTGGGTCCAGTTCAATCCCTTTGGCAACAAGTAGGCTGGATTCATGGTGCACTAGCTGATCTGAGTGCGTTAATGTCATAATTGCTTCCCGGCGGCTCGTAACCCCAAGGGCAGCAAATATATTATTCAAATATATCTCCACCCTTGCTTCACTCATTTCCAGGTGTTGTGCAATTTTTTTGTTGCTATGCCCTTGAATCAACAATTTCATAACTTCCAACTGGGCTCTGGTTAAAGTTCGCGAACCTGAAGCGGACGGGTGGTAAGCTGACCTCGTTTGCGGCATCCTGATCTCCGGCTTTGCGACAACGGTAGGCTTTCGCTCCTGCATCGATCCGGAGCCCTGCGCACAGGCGTCGCGCACGGCCTTTACTAACTCGCTTGCATTCGATGCTTTGTCGATAAAGTTACACGCGCCTGCTTCTAGCATGGCCTGGATCGTCTGCTTGGTGTCGGCTGCCGAGACGGCAATTACATGCACTGTGGGGCGCAAACGTTTTAACTGTTCAGTGGCTTCAATGCCAGACATACCGTCCATATAGACATCCATCAGCACAACATCTGGACAAGCACCATTTTTGATTTGAGTAAGCAGCGCCTCGCCACTGTTGGCTTTCCCAATCACAATTATGTCATCCTCTTGTTCAAGAATTGCACTTAATCCTTGTCGCACTAAACCATGATCATCAACTATCATAATTCGAATGAGTGTCATAAATTTATCGTGACTCCTTGCATAAAGATGCTTATTTGTTGCCCCAGTGTTTGTGCAAAACACTAATTTGTATACTTTGGCTGATCAGATTATAACTTACTATATATTAGGCTTAATGCAATAGTGCTATAGTCCTAGAAATCCCGTGTGAATAATCTAGCGCAGGGCGAAGTACTACAGTACTAAAAAAACTACGCACTTTGACCGATGTACGAGATTGGGATATACGTTATTATGAGTACACAGTTAAATAAATAGCGTCAATTGCATCTAATGCAGTTTTGGCTTTATTGATCGTCACAA
>JBBRVA010000649.1:0-5052 GCA_038247295.1 Caldilineales bacterium
ACTGGGGCAGATCGGCCGCATCCTTGTTTACCCGCACCTTCTGCAACTGAATGCCATTCGCCCAGCGCGCCAGTGGTTCACCCAACGGGGTAGCCGTGGCGGTGTCGATGGCATGGACGCGCACCGGCGCCAGCACCACGCGATCCCCAGCCACAACGCCTTGCGCATCGAGTAGGGGCTGACGGGCCGTTTTGTCGTCGTAGCGGTAAAAACCCAAGCTCAGTGTGGCCAGTCCATCGGCCAGCGGCTGATCCGCTTTGAGCACAATCTGATAGGTATCGGCAAAGATCGCGCCGGGCAGCCATTGGCGGGTGGGATGGCGGCCTTGCGCGGGCACGCCGTCAAATTGAAAGAGCAGTCGGTCCTGTTGATCGGCCAGGTGGATAAAGAGTGTGTAGAAACCGTCAATAACATGCGGTGTGGAAAAGTAGAGCGTCAGCGGCAACGGTTGGCCCGGCCGGATCGCAGCGCCATCTGGCAGATCGACGCCGACCAATTGCATGCCAGCCTCGAACTGAGCATTGCTGATTCGGTCGGGCGTGAGCGGCGGCTCCACTGCGGGTGGCATGCGATAGGCCGTGTAAAGCGAATCGATTTGCGACAGCGCCAGCCCGAGGCTGAAGAGCACAATTGCCGCATGGAGCCATGTGTGCCAGCGCACGGGCAACCAGGCCTGCCAACCCACAATCAAGAGCAACGCAAGGGCAGGCGAAGCCGCCAGCAACAGGCGTCCTTGTTCGCCAAAATCTACTGTACGCGTCCAATTGAGCACGCTCAGCGCAAAGATGCCAAACCAGCCGAGTGCCATCAGCACGACCAAGCGATCATGCGGGTAACCGCGCAGGCGGGCACGCCAAGGCCAGATCAACAATCCCAGCCCGCCGACGAGCATAAAGCTCTGCGTCGTGGCCAGATAAGCGGGCGATGCAATGACACTGACAAAGACGCCCCAATAGGCAGCGATCAGCCAGGGGATAAATTCTAATGTGCGGGCGATGGTAAAGGGTTCGGGGCGCAGCAGCGTGGGCAACGCCTGCGCCATTTGCGTCAAGGGCACGACTTCACCCCAATTCCAGAGGTTGCGGCCATAGTACCAACCTCCGGTCAAGAGCGCGCCGATCAACGCATAGCCAATGGCTTGCCCCGTTGCGCGCCAGCCGACCTTGCGCCAATAGTAGATCATCAGGATCAGCAGCGGCAACGCCAGCAAGGGGCCACTATATTTGGTCAGCGCCGCTAGACCGGCCAACACACCCACCCAAAACCAGGTGTGCGCCTTTTGCGGATAGAGCACGTTGCGCGCCGCAAGCCAGACGGTAAACACATTCGTCGCCGCCGACAGGGCGTCATTGGTGATATTGGCAGCGGCGAAAAGGAATTGCGGATTGAAGCCTACCACCGCCGCGGCCGCCAACGCCAACGAGGGCATCGCCGGGAAACAGGTGCGCGCCAACAACCACGTCCCCAGCAGCGCCAACAGACCGCCCAACATCGAAACCGCACGCGCCGCCCAGACCGGCCAAAGCGCAGCCAGGGTCTGCTCGGGGAGGGTCACACTAAGGCGCTGGCTCAGCACTTTGGTGTGATAGACATTAGAACTTTGCGCGGCCAGCGCCATTGTTTCGTCCAGCGGCGAACCGACACCGCTTAGCGCGGCCAGGGCATAATAGAGCGGTGGATGGGCAATCAATTCGTAGGAGATCGCCCCCGTGGGCCGGTCTAGCGGGGGTAATTGACGGTGGCTACGCAAGTAGGTTACATAGCCGTAATGGGCCAGCGCGTCAAACCCTTCGAAAGGCGGAATGATCACCGCATAGGTGGTGGCTAAAATTAGAAAGAGCGCGGCCAGCAGTCCGATCAAGCGCTTGTGCAAGCCACGATACGCCATCAATCCCCTACTTCCTCTGCATAAAGGCGACAATGTTGTTCGGCAATGCTAGGCCAGGCGAAGAGGCGGCTGCGGGCGAGGGCATTGCTTCGCAAAGCGGCGATCAAGGCCGGATCATCGGCCAGTCGCGCCACAGCCTGCGCTGCGGCTGCGGCATCATCCGGCGGCACATAAAGCAGATCGCGACCGGCAACCAGTTCTGGCAATGAGGACTGGGGCGTCGTCGTGACGATAGCGCAACCATGCACCAGCCCGGCCATCAGCGTACCCCGCCGCAAACTGGCTCCGTCCGTGTAGGGCATCAATAGAATGTCAGATGCGGCCAGGTCGGCGCTCACTTCAGCCTCAGCTTGATGCCCCGTCCACTGCACCCGATCCGTCAAACCCAGTTGCGCCAGATGGGCTTCAACAGTTTGTAAATATTGATAATTGGTTGGATCGCTCGCGCCCACACGTTCACCAATCATCAGCAAATGGGCGTTGCGCCCTGTGTGTACCAGTTGATCCAATGTCTCTATCAGCGTCATGCCGCCCTTGCTCCGATTGAGAAAGCCGAAATAGGCGATCACAAGGTCAGTCTCTGTATACCCCCGCCTGGCACGCCGCTGTTTGCGTTCGGCCGGCGACAAGGCGCGCCCTTCAATATTGCTACCGATTGGGATTTTTGCCAAATTGGCGCCCCGACCAGCCATGCTTTGCGCCAACACCAACCGATCGCCTTCATTGGTCACTATCACCCGCTTGCTCGTGTGCGCCGGTCGTTCTGTAACCCAACGCCGCAAGCGCGCCCCCGCTTTGGGAAAGAGATAAGGCACCAACAGATCGTGATAGGTCCAGGCGACGCGATAGCCTTGCCGTCGCCACCACCAAGGCGCCAGGTTGATCGCCGGGTGCATGGCAAAGGCAGCAGTCTGGTATTGGACATGCACCCAGTCCACGGCCAAACGCTGCGCCCACCCGGCCACCTGCGGCCAAATCCGCCAGTCCCAGCGCTCGATGGCAGCATGGACAGCACGATCGGCTAGGGGTGCGGCGCCAACCCGCTGATCAGTCAAAACGCTGACTTGCACACCCATCGCCAGCAAGGCTTGCTGCAATTCGGCGGTGTAGGCACCCACGCCACCGGCTAGGGGTGGATATTCACCTGTAACAAATAGGATATGCATGAAATGCTTGGCGCTTTCACAAGAGTATTGACTTCGTTCACAAGCCCGATTGTACCTGAAATCTGGCCTTTCACCAATGCTGTCGCCGGTCCGGATAATACCTAGAGAATCTAAAAAGCGTAACACAAAGAGCTAAAAATGCACAGATGCAGAGAAAAGTTTTGTAGGCAAAGGCAAATGGACAAAAAATGACCCGGTGTTCGCAGCCGAAACCGGGTCGAGGGAAGTAAGTGGGGTGGGCTGAGGGTTTAGCACACTGGCACTAAATTTTCAGTGTTGTGAGCAACTGAAGTTCCAAATGATTTAATTTCCAGCGTACTTGGTGTAGTGTACTTATGAGACGCAGAAATCGCCCAACTGGATTCATCCAATTTAGCAAATCTGGCAAGAAGTTACGTAGGTGCATCCCACTTTTGCGCAATCGATGTTGGGGTATCGCTCAACTCATAGTCGCGCTCGCCAATCCATTCCTGTAACAGTTGATCAGGATCACCTTTCACAGAAGCAGCCAGGACTGTCTCTTCGATCAAGCGGGTTGCCTCATAGTTCAAATCGCTATCATCGGTGCCATTGACCTTGATTGCAATTGCTTCTTCAAATGTCATTGTTCTAGATTCGCTCATGATCTGCCTCGTTTCTTTACATTGTAAATATCAACGACCAGCTAAACTGTTCAGGGTTGATTCTCCATAAAATTGCTTGAATAACCAAATCTGACAGCCATAGATTCCGCGCCTTATTATCGGCCTATTGGTTAATTACCGGCAGATAAAGCGTATGGATCGCCGGCTGCGCCTCCAACGCAATTTGAAAAGTAAGGGTCACGATTGGGGCTGGGTTATAAACCGTATTACCGGCTTGACTAGCGAGAAGGGTGCAAATTCCCGTTTTCACCGGCGTCACAGTGTTGCCATTGACCGTGCACATGGTTGGTGTGGTGCTGGCAAACGTCGTGTGAATCCGCAACTTACGCCTGGCAGGTCCAGGCCATTGAAAAATCAATGCGCGCAGTTGGGTCAGGGTTTGCCACTTGGATCGAAGCCAGTTCCACTAACCCGGTAGCCACAACTGCGCCCGAGCCGTCGGCCGCTACGGTCACCACCGTCGTCGAACCCGCTCCGTTCGAGAAGGTGCGTCCAGCCACTTCGATGCTGGGGAAGGTGTCGGGCAGCCCCGTTGTCGTGGCGGCAGCCAATTCATAGCGCCCCGGCCCCTGGTAGGCGCCAACACGCGTCAGCGCGACGGTGATCTTGATCTCACCCGCGCCAACGACAAATGGCAATTCAAAGATACGTGGGTCGCCACCCGCAGCCCACGTGGCGCAGTCGTTGCCCTTGCCTGCGCTACCCGTTGTCGCCGCCGCGGTCAGCGATCCGCTAATACTAATTGTGTTGCAGAATTGAAAATATTCTTCACAACCGGTCGTTGCGGCGGTGTCCTGCTCTTGCGCCGCAGTTGGCATTACAGTGGCAATGGGTATGTCGGCCACCCCTGTTGGTTGGACAGCGGATGGCTCATCGCCACCACAGGCCGCCAGGAGTGAGAGGGCCAGGCAAATCGCTACAAAGCTAAGCAGAAGGTGGAACAGAGGTGTGTTTTGTGATTGGTTTGTCATTGTTTTACGCTCTTTCTGTTGAGAACTTGGATAACATTTTTGAGACTAGGGCACCCGATCCTTGCTGGCAGGGTCGCCGCGCCCAGATTGGGCATCAGAAGCAGGCGCGCGATAGATTATTTCCTCTGGCAAAACCTGCTTGACCAGCGTCTGCTCTGGCGGCTGCGGTTCAATCACAATCGTGAGGATCTCGATGAGTTCAATGATGATACGGCGGTGGATCAAGCGGTAGCGCATGGCCAGGATGATAGCAGTTCAGCGGGGTCAAAAGGTGACATTTTGTGACAAGGGATGTGACTTTCTGAAACTGTAAGCCATCTGGTATGATTCGGCTATGGCGTCGCAAACGATTGTTCAGCCCAATTCACCCGATCCCTTACCAG
>JBBRVA010000650.1:0-5046 GCA_038247295.1 Caldilineales bacterium
ACGGCGAAATAGGCGCGGTTTTGACGTAATAGATCCACGCCAGCAACGGCGTTCTCAGCCACCGTTTTTGGTTGACGGCGAACGACTGTGGCCTCGCCGGTTTGGGCCAGGGCAGGCGTCGAAGTCGGATCTTCCGCTAATTCTGCTGCCTGCACCGGGTCCCAATCTGGCTTTTTAAGCAACCAGCGGACGACGACCGCCATCCCGGCCAAACTTAAAATGATTGGCAAAAATTCGTAGATCCAACCCAGCATCAGATAATAGTAAAGCGGTTGACCCCCGCGCTTTACTTCCTGTTGCGCCAGCCAATAGCCCAGGCTACCGACAATGCCGGTTGCCAGACCATTCTTAGTATTAGTCAGGAATGTCGTGAAGAAGAGAATGGAAATCGTCCAGAAGACGACCATCAATTGTGCCCAGATGCCAAAGCTGATAAAACCAGCATTGGGTGCTGGGTCTGGATTCTCCTCAATTTCATCGGGCGTTGGCGCCGGGGCACGTTGGGCGAACCAGTACCAGGCAATTGCCACGCTCGCCAAAGTCATCGCCAGCACCAAGGCGGCCGAACGCAGTAGATCGGTGGTCGTGGCATAGGCCATAGCATCCCAGCCAAAGATCAGGTGCCCAAATGGGGCAGCGAAGGGCAAAACCAGGGTCAACATGAGGATGGCTAAGTCCATGCTCGGGTTGCGGCGCAATTGCAACCACTGCGGGCGCTTGACGTCGCGCCAGAGCAAGACCAACATGATCAAACCACCAATCGCCAGCGCGATCAGGCCAATCCGACCATAGCGGGTTGCCTGCGCGGTTAAGTCGGCACTCTGATCAGCGGCTGTCTGCAAGAGGGCTTCGGCTTGTTTGGTCAGATCAACATCGATCTCATGACAATAGAACCAAACCAGAAAACCCAAAAAGGGTGGCAAAGCGGCATAGAAAACCCGCAGGCCGATTACTTGCCAGAGCGCCAGGCCGACAAAAAAGACACCCAGGATCGCCCCACTGATAAAGTGCGCTTCCATCGCCAGGATGCCAAAGACCATGCCCAACGCCATTGCGGTCAACCACTTACTCTGGCGTGTGTCCAGATAACGAAATGCGGCATAGACCCAGATCATCAAGAAGAAGGCAATATAAATGTCATCACGAATGTAGCGGCTGTGGAAGAGCAGGCTCGGGCTGACGGTCAGCAATACACCGGCAATCAAGGCACCAGTGCGCCCAATATAGCGGCGGAAGAGCCACGTCATGTAGATGATGCCGGTGCCGGCGAGCACGGGCGCCAGGCGCGCGGTGGTATCATTGTCGCCAAAGAGGAAATAGAACAGCGCATTCCAGTGAAAGAGCAGCGGGCCATGCATCATTGGGTTGTGCTCGTAGCGCCCTTCATTGTACAGGTAGTAGGAATAGAGCGCATGCAGACTTTCGTCGTGGCTCATGGCCCGCGCCCCTACATCGTAGATGCGCAACACGAAAGCCACCGCAATCAACGTTACCCAGGCCACCGTCTCCCAGTTGACACGCATCGCGCTCAGCAGCGGCTTATCCAAGAAGGATGTGAAATTATCTGTGCCACGCATAACGGTCCCCGGCGTCTCGGCCACCGTCTGTGTTAATATCTGTTTTTCTGTCATACATCTCTCCTCTTACTTTATCTACATTCCACGCGCTGCTGTCATTAGGCGACTCAGCGCGTAAGAACCGAGTTAGTTTTCTGCACGATTAATTTTCTGTGACCGGCACCCACAATACCACCGGGTTAAAGATCAGGGGTGACTTGACTTCGCGGTAGATAGCCCAGCGCAAAAATGGGCGTAGGCGCGCCGTCCAATATTGATTGGCATCATCTGGCGCGACTTGCGACCCAGCTTCCGTTGCAAATAATTGCGATGGCAGCCAGCGCGCATAAATATCATAATCACTACCCATATAATTTGGCAACAAATCATTTGTATCGGCGCTGCTGGAGAGTGAAATCACCAACGGAGATTCAACCTCGCTCGCGCCTGGCGCCAACACCCAGGTCAGCCGCCGCATCTGGCGCAGATACCAGCCGAGGACAGGATCAGGTTGCGCCGCCATCTGCACCTGGATCAGGGCGTCCTCTGGATCGCCACTGCGTTGGGCGCTGAGGGTGGTTACATCAATTGCCAACTGGCGCACCTCTGGGCTGGTAAACTCGGCAAAGAAACCATCCGGGTGGGCAAGTTCAAACTGCCCGTTCAATTGCCAACTGGCAGCAAAGGTAATCAGAAGGAGCAGTGCTCCAGCCAACCCACCAAAAACAAAGCGCATTTGTCTGCGATTCGACCAGAGCATAAAAAGGATGGCCAAGATAATCGCCAGCCCCACTAACAGCAGGGTTGTGCGCACCAACACCGGATCCAGTTGGGGGCGAAAGAGCAAGGCGATGGCCCAGAAAAGTGCCGATATGAGTAAGATGACCAACATCCCGATCACCAGTTTTGCTTCACGCCAGGCTTGCTGCGGTTGAAATTGGCGCATCACGACCCCAGCGGCATGCGCGGCAGCTAATAACAAGGGTAACCCCAGCATGGCCAGGCTAAAAGGATTGCGTCCTGGCAACAAAACCAGAATCAGACCCCAGACCAGCCAAGCGGTGAGGAACAAGGGCCAGCGAAGCGTATCCATTGGAGCGCTGTGATTGGATAAAGTCTCATCCGCGTCGCCACGGTTAGCACGCAGCCAAAGCTGGACCAGGCCAATCAACCCGAAGACCAGCAGGAAAGGCTGATCGACCAATAAGCGAATGAAAGGCCAACTGAGTGGATAAGTAACACTGCCGGCGCCGGTCAATTGCCGCGCCCAGACGGACAAACTGCTACTCACCAATCCTAGCCCTTCCAGATGTGCCAACCAGCCAGTCGCGCCCAAAACGGCCGCGGTGATAAAGATCAAGAACATAGAGCGCGGTACACTAGATGATGGGAAAGAGCGCGGCGGGACACCCTCCAAACTTGTCGCCGTCTCCCCATCGACACGGACTACGGTTTCATCCACGGGTCTGGTTTGTTCCGCCCCACGCTTCCAAAGCACCCAGAATAGGAGCAAGACTGGAATAAAGCTCCAGGCTTGGGCCCCGCTGACGACGAGCAAACCGGCGCTGGCCGCCGTAATCGTTTGCCAACGCGTCCGCGCTGGATCATCCACCGCCCATATTTGCCACTGGGCCAACCCCACCAAGGTGAGCAACCCTAAAAAGAGGCTCAAGATGGCGCCATCGGCCAGCCGGCTATAGGCCACCAGCCAGGGATCGAACACAATCAGGAGCGCAGCCCAGAATGCTGTACTACGGCCCAGCCAATAACGCCCAATCCAGATCAGCCCGATCAGCCCCGCGCCAAAGAGCGCGGGTAGGGCGCGGGCAAGCGCATCGCTGCCACCAGCCAGCCAAAAGAGCAGCGTATGCAATGCATAAAGCAAAGGGCTACTGGGGGTGGGCAAATTGGGTGCCGTCAGCCCGGTCGCGGCCAACCAAGCTGGCCATGCGTTCGCCGCCTCCAATGGGTTGAGCGGTTGGACGCCCAAGGCAAAAAAGCGCATGCCGAGCGCGAGCAAGATCAGCAGCGCATAAAGGGCATGCTCCATCGTGAGCCAAGGCGCGGGGGCTTGACCTACGCTTGCGACTGGGGCAACGTTTTTTACTTCTGTTTCCGTCACGATTTCCGTGATTAAAGTCATCGGGGTTCTCAAACCTCTGTGCTACAGGTTACGAATTGTGAGTTGTGAAGAATTGTCATGATCCAGCTCTAGCTACTGGCTGCGCCGCCGGTAGATGCGCACATCACCCTGCTCGAAGACCAGGTCCATCGCCGCGGTCAGGCGCTCTTCTGCAAGCGGCGTCATACCATATTGCCCACGTTCGGTCGGCCCAACATAGACGTAATCGATCTGCCATTGGGCCAACGCCTGCGTTACTTCGTCCGTCGATCCGCGGCTGTAAATTAGCTCTAACACCTCTGGGCGACCCTGTGCCATCGTGCCGTACGCCTTACCCCGCCATTGTGATTCATGCCCATCCCACCCCAGCAGCGTGGGCCGGCCGGTAAGCGTGCTGATGCGATTGCGACCGGCGTCGTAGCTAGCGCCCTTGCCTTCTACCACTAGCGCGTTGGGCGCCGTATTGGTGCGCACCCAATCCACTGCCGCCATTTCGTTGGGGCTGCCCATGGCAATGTAGGCCGTTGCATCCAGGGTCGGCGTCGCCATGCGAAAGCGATCGGTCTTGGTGATTAGCGCCGGAACGGTGTAAAAGAGCCCGAGGCCAATACCCAACAGCGAAAGGATGCCGCAAACGGTGGCAATACTCTGCACCCGCTGTCCCTTAGGCCGCAGCCCCTTACCCAACAGGCCCGGCAAAACAGTCATAATGGCATAGCTGCTACACAGCCCGAAAAGTAGCCAACCTTGATAGTAAAATTTGAAAACTGTGTTCATGCGCGTACCAAAGTTGTCGCGCAGATAGACAAATTCGGGGGCAAAAACCAAAAGCAGCCCCAGCGTCGCCAACAAGATCGTAAAGCCAAGGCTCTGTTCTGCTGGCGCCGGCAAATGGAGTCTATCACGCAACTGACGGCCAAAATAGGACCACAGCCAGGCCAGACAGAAGGCTAGCAAGGCGCCTACCACCAGAAAGGTAAAGCCTTGTCGCAACCAACGCATCAGGATAAAACCAAGATGGCTTGTCGCCCCTTCGGGCAGCGGCATCTGCGCAAGCAATTCCTGTCCCTGTGTGGTCGCGAGACCCAGGCCGATGCTCACCAAGAGAAAGAGGAGCGGCAACCCATATACCACAGCCAAACTATTGATGATCAATTGACGGCTCGCTGGCCAGGTGGACCAGGCCAGCGCCACTAGCGCGCCTACGCCCAACATGCCGTAGCCAAACATTAAGAAAAATTGCGGCAAACGCGTGGGGTTGAACAGATTGGGTAAAAAACCACCGGCCTGACTTTGTGCTGTAAGAAAATACGGCAGATAAAGCGAAAGGGTTCCGCCCAAAATCAATAGGCCAAAACTCGCTGCGGC
>JBBRVA010000651.1:0-5044 GCA_038247295.1 Caldilineales bacterium
AAGTAGCTCTTTCTGGCGTAAACCTTGTACCAATCGATCCAGTGGTGACTGCTTGCCAGTGTCGATTAGCGTAAGCTCGTTGGCGATAACCGTAGCAACGAGTTCAGGATCAGATACCGCTGCCAGCGCTATATAACGGGTGCCATCCTTGAAGAACGGTTCCAACCGGCTTGCTACAGCCAATCCCAAGCGCGTCTTACCGACACCCGGTGGCCCAACCAGGGTCAACAGCCGGCCACTGTGGCCCTGCAACCGGTTACAGAGGATTTTTACTTCTTGCTCGCGGCCAATTAGTTCGGTGGGCGGGGTAGGTAGACGGCTGGTGGGGAGGGTGAACGTTTCCGTGACAGTTAGTTGCGCCGTGCGTTGCACCGTGACCGTGGCCGGCGGACGTTCGCCGCGTGCCAGCGCGGCTAGTTCGACCAGATAGCTAGCGAAGCCGGCTTCATCTTGCAACCCCAACGCTGGCACAAACTGTTGCAACACGACTGCGACAGCAGGTAAGCGCCGGTTCTGCTCTAAATCAGAGACAAAGGAAACACTGTAGCCGACCGCGGCGGCTAGATCGCCTTGTGTCATGCCGGCGCGCTTGCGGAGTTGGCGGAGCAGCGTGCCAAAGGTGGGGCTGGTATCTGCTTGGGCATCGGTTGTGTGGATCGGGCGAATGGATACTGCCATTATTTCCCTGCCATCTCGGCTAAAACCTCCCCCGGCCCATCCTTGGCCCACGAATTTATGTACTCCAGCGACTGGTGACGAAAATAAGTCGTATAAAGCTCGGCATAATGGCCACCGCTGGCGAGCAAGCCATCGTGATTGCCCTGCTCGATAATCTGCCCATTGCGCAACACAATGATACGATCGGCGGCGCGCACGGTCGAGAGGCGGTGAGCGATGACGATGCTGGTGCGTCCGCGCAATACCGTGGCCAGCGCGGCCTGGACCTGCGCCTCCGTAAATGGATCGATGCTGGCGGTCGCTTCATCCAGCAGCAGAATGGCCGGGGCTTGGAGCAGCACCCGCGCCAGCGCAACCAACTGGCGTTGGCCAAGCGAAAGGCGCGCCCCACGTTCGCCGACATCGGTGTTGATGCCTTGCGGCAAATCTTCCAGCCAACTGCCGTCACCCAGTTGGTTGGCCGCCGTCACGACCGCTGCATCATCCGCATCTGGCCGCCCGTAGCGGATATTGTCGGCCACAGTGCCGGAGAAGAGAAATGGCGCCTGCGGCACCAGGCCAAGCTGGCGGCGATATTGGCTTAGGTCGAGCGTGCGGATGTCGCGGCCATCGACGAGCAGCCGTCCACCCTGGAATTCGTAAAAGCGCATCAGCAGCTTAACCAAGCTCGATTTGCCCGCCCCGGTGTGGCCGACAATCGCCAGTGTCTCGCCCGCCGGGATTGTCAGCGAGAAATCTTGGAGGACGGCATTGCGCCCGGTGCTGTAGTTGAAGGTCACGCGGTCGAAGATGATCTCGCCGCGCAAGGGTCCAACCGGTTCCTGCGCAGTCTGGACGACCAGCGGCTCGTCGTCGATTAAGGCAAAGACGCGTTCGCTGGCTGCCAACCCTTGCTGAAATTGGCTCCAGAACGAGGCAATACTGGTGATCGGGTAAAAGAAGATGCCCAGGCTTTGCACAAATAGATACCAGTCGCCGACCGAGATGCTGCGGTCAATCGCCATCAGACCGCCCACATAGATGATGACGGCCACGCCGATGCCGGAGACGGTGTTCATCAAGGGAAAGATGCTGCCGAAGACGGCAACGCGGTTAAGCTGGACCCGGTAGGCCAGTTCGTTGGTGGTGCGAAAGTCGTTATAGATCGTAGATTCCTGGCGAAAATTCTTCGCCACGGCGATACCGCTGATCGTCTCTTGGATCGTGGCGTTGACCGTCGCCTGGGCGCGCTGCGACTGTTGCATGGCGCGGCGCGCGAGCCGCCGGAAGACTAGCGCAATCAGCACGACGATCGGGCCCAGGGCCAGCGTGATCAGCGCCAGCCGTGTGTTTTGCGTGAACATCACAATCGTGATGACGCCAACAAGCACGAGTTGGCTCAGCAGATCGACCGTTAGCGTGACGACGGTGGCAAAATCCTGCGTGTCGGATGTGACGCGACTGACGATGCGCCCCGAGGCATACTGATCATAAAACGACAAGTCGCGGCGCATTACGGCCCGAAAGGCATCTTCGCGCAACGCCAGCACCACATCACCCACCGCGCGTGCGGAAAACCGCTGGTGGATAAAGTTAAACACCCAACCCAGCGCGCCCAGCACCGTCACCACCGCCGCCAGCGTGAGCAGCAGTTGTAGCTGTGGGTTCCCCGCCAGCGAGTCGATCCCACGCGAAATGAGAATCGGCGTGACGGTTGCGGCCAACGAGGTCAGCGTGACCATCAATGTGACAAGCCCCACCTTGCGCATGTGGGGACGAAAATAAGCCGCAATGCGCCGCACCAATTGCCAATCACTATAGCTGCGGTCATACTCTTCGGCGTTAAGTCCACCCATAATGCTCATTGTGTTATGCTCCTGGTTGTGAAGAGATGACAAGATGACGCCGACCTGCGGTCGGAGATGACAAGATGACAGAGGGATATACTATGTCATCTTGTCATCCTGTCATCCTGTCATCCTGCCATCTTAATCTCATCTGGTACGAAGATCTGGCGATAGGCTGCGCTGGTGGCCATCAGATCGTTGTGGTTGCCGTGGGCAATCAGGCGTCCATTTTTCATCAGCAAGATTTGGTCGGCGCTGCGGATTTGTGACAGGCGATGCGTAATCAGCAGGGTTGTTCGTCCTTGCAAGATGCGTCGCATCGCCCGCTGGATCTGATCTTCAGTATTGCTATCGATGGCACTGGTCGAGTCGTCTAGCACCAGGATGCGCGGGTCGCTGAGAAAGGCGCGCGCAATGGCAATGCGTTGTCGCTGTCCCCCCGAGAGCATCACGCCGCGCTCGCCGATCACGGTGGCATAGCCTGCGGGGAAACTCATGATGAACTCATGTGCCTGCGCTTCTTGCGCCGCCGCCTCGATCTGCGCCTGGGTCACCGCCTCGCGGGCGCCAAACCTGATATTTTCTGCAATGCTGCGTGAGAACAGAAAGATGTCCTGCTCGATCGTCGCGATCTGGGCGCGCAGACTGTCCATGCTCCAATCGCGCACATCGATGCCGTCGATCAAGACGCGCCCGCGGCTGGCATCGAACGTGCGGTTCAGGAGCTTGGTCAGCGTACTTTTGCCCGCCCCCGTTTGACCAACAATCGCAACGGTCTCGCCCGGCTTGGCGTGGAAGGAAATGTCGCTCAAGACCAGGGCTGGGGTAGCCGTAGACGGCGCGTGGCCATTGCTTTGCACATTTAGCGTCGGCGGCTCGTCATTCCCAGCGGATTCGTAGCTAAAGCTGACGTGGTCAAAGACAATCTCGCCCTGCATCGGTTTGGCCGTGCCAGCACTGTTTTGGTCCAGTTCGGTCTTGGTCAAGATCGTATCCAGGATCCGCCGCGCGCTGGCAAGGCTTTGCTGGACGACTGACGAAGTGGTCAGCAAGAAGCGCATCGGCGACCGCAAGGTGCCGAGCAGCGCCATATAGGTAATTACCTGGCCAACCGAGATTGCCCCTTGGCGAAAGAGCAGCAGCGCATGCCCAAAGGCCACGCCCACGGTGATCCCGTAGAGGAGCAAGGGCAGATAACGCGCGTTCACTTCACCCTCACGCACAAACGAATCACGATAGGCGTGAGCATTTTCTCGAAAACGTCCTTCCTCGGCCGGCTCCTGCGCAAAGCCTTTGACCACCTCGATACCGGTGATCGTTTCGGCCAGCCCGGCATTCATGGCGCCAAAGCGCGCCCGCAGCATCCCGGCCACTGGCCGCAGATTATTGTTGTGGCGGCGCAGCGTGAACGTTACGCCGAGTAGAAAAATCAGCGGCACGAGCAGCAAGTTGCGATTGAGCGAGGCAATTGTGATCAGCGGAATAATCAACGTGAGCAACGATTCGGTTGTCATGCCCAGCGCCGGGCTGACGAATTGGTTGACCTGTTGTACGTCGTTGGTCACGCGCGCCATCAGATCCCCGATCCGTTGTCGACCGTGAAAGGTCTGGCTCTTGCTTAATAAACTGAGGTAGAGTTCGTCGCGGGCATCGCGCTCGACGCGCTGCGCCAGCACACGGATCGCCATGCTGTTGACGATGTCGAACAAGCCATAGCCGATATAGGCCGCCACGACCAGCAGCGCAGCAACCGTCAGCGCCGCTGCACCTGCCCCTTCCAGCACGGTGTCGAACGCCCGCCCTACCATTAGCGCCGACATACTTTGCGAGCCGGCCATGCCCACTGTTGTGACCAAAAAGGTGATCAGCAGCACGGGATAGCGCACAATGTGCGATGCGAGCCAGCGCAGCGGTGAGCGGTGATCATAGGTGTATTCGTTGGCGACAGTAAATTCGCGTCGGTTCATCAGCGGTCTCCTTGCGTTTTCCGCTGCATTCCAACGCCAGAAAAGAGGTTACATATCAGCATAGCGAGGTGTAATACGCTTTCTTTAGACCACGCATTTGAACAAGTGGGTTATTGGTTTACATCAAGCGCGTGGTTGCCACTTGCGGTTTTCAGAGCGACTATCCACTAGAGCGGCAGTCGCCGCTCACACCAGCCGGATAGGTATGCGAATTCTATCACGATTGTGAAGGAACACCTAAGCCACTTTTTGCTAGCCGCTGGACGAATGGGTCGGGCGCGCGCGCGTTGCATCTATTGTAAGCATCAAAGATGGTTTTGTAGAAACCTCCGCTGCCATAATTTGCCCCTTGTTTTTTAGCATCTTTTCTGTTACACTATGCTACATTCTGCACGACCTGTAACGTCCGCACCATCGGCAAGCGCTTGCTTACCTTCATACTACTTGGAGCCGCATGTGGACCGTTGATTTGCCTGGCAGCAAGGTGCAGCAATTCTCTTTCGCTCATCAGCCGAAAGTGTGCAAACACGATATTTTACCAAAGAGCAAAACATCGGTTTGCACACTTTTCAC
>JBBRVA010000652.1:0-5042 GCA_038247295.1 Caldilineales bacterium
ACCTGGGCATTCACGATCTCGTTACCTTTTTGGGCGCCAAAGACCAGGATATTCTGCCTAACTATTACGCGGCGGCGGAAATGGTTGTGATGCCTTCACATTATGAAAGTTTTGGCATGGTCGCATTGGAAGCCATGGCGATGGGCACACCTGTAATCGCCTCGGAAGTGGGCGGGTTAGCCCATCTTATCCAACACGGTGTCACTGGGTTTCAGGTGCCGTCGCGCGATCCAGAAGCACTGGCCGCCCGCATGCTCGATCTGTTAACCAATACCGAGCTGCGCCAACAATTAGGTCGCCAGGCCCGCCAATATGCGCAACAATACGACTGGAGCAACATCGTCCAGCGCATGTTACGCGTCTACCGCAAGTTATCGTAAACATTACAAAATTCTTAACGCAAAGGCGCAAAGAAGCAGGAAAAGACTTAGGTATGGGCAGTTTTGCGTCTCTGCCTCCTTGCGTCTTTGCGTTAGGTGTTGCTTTTGATCGTTACACCTAGCTTGGCCAGTTTCGCTACCAGATCAGTCTGCGGTGTGAAATGGATGGTCTGCATGCCCACGGCTTGGGCGCCAGCAATATTGTGGGCGAAATCGTCGATAAAGACCGTTTCAGCCGCTTTGCGCCCCAAACGCGCCAACGTGCGTTCAAAAATAATCGGATCCGGCTTCATCACCTTTTCGTAGGCCGAGCCGACGATCAGATCAAATGCGTCCGCCATTGGGTAGAGCGTGGTAAGTGTGTCGTGCAGGCTGTCATTGGCATTGCTGATAATGGCAGTTTGATAGCGGCGCTTTAGCCGGCGAATCAGATCGATTAGCGCCGTGTCCAACCGGTCGCCGCCCCAAAAATCTTGCTGAAAGCTGAGCAGCGCAGCATCGTCCAAGCGCAGATGTTGTTGGACCCAAGCCCACAAGGCTGGCGTCGTGATCGCGCCCTGTTGCGCCAATGTACCCATTTCGCTATTAAAGACAATAAACTCGGATTCGCCCGGCTGCAAGCCAAGCCGTTGTTCCAAACCGTTGCGGTGGGTGCGATCCATTGTACGCACCAGAACGCCACCTACATCGAAAATCAGCGCGTTGATCAAGCAAGACTCCTTGAGAGCAAAAAGACCTGAGTCATCGTCCAGCAATAACTTGTAGAGTTTGGGATTAGAGATTGGAGAGTAGAGATTGACAAGGCGTAATCTCCAATCTCCAATCTCTATCCTATTCTTAGACGATACCCTAGCCCAACTTTTCCAACGGCTCTTTGGCATGAATCGCCCGGCCGTTGCCATAGACAAACTCTGGCCCGTTGGTTGGTGCCGCCCAACGTACCCCATTGGCGATCACCAATCGGACATTGGCATCGTAATAGGTGGGGTGGGTTTCATGGCCAGGGCGGAAATAGAAGATCTTGCCGCGCCCGCGATGGAAACAGCAACCGCTGCGGAAGACTTCGCCGCCGGGGAACCAGCTGATCAGGACCAGCGCGTCGGGCGTGGGGATGTCGAATAGTTCACCGTACATCTCTTCTTCTGGCAATTCGAAGTAAGCGCCTAAGCCTTCGGCAATCGGGTGGGCAGGATCGACCACCCAGAAGCGCTCGTGCTCACCGGCTTCGCGCCAGCGGAGGCTGCACGATGTGCCCATCAGCTTCTTAAAGATTTTGGAATGGTGGCCGGAGTGCAGCACAACCAAACCCATGCCCGCCAGCACGCGCTGATAGACACGCTCGACAATCGCATCGTCGACCTTGCCGTGCGCCATGTGGCCCCACCAGATCAGAACATCGGTTTCGGCCAACACCGCCTCGGTGAGGCCGTGTTCGGGCTGATCCAGGGTCGCTGTGCGCACGCTCTCATAGCCATGTTTTGTCAACCCGTCTGCAATTACCTTATGGATACCGTCTGGGTAGACCTTGATCACCGCTGCATGCGATTTTTCGTGTTCAAATTCATTCCAGACCGTTACGCGAATCTCACTCATTTTATGCTCCTTTGGTTCTGTTCAATCGGTCAAGCTTTTTTGTTACACAGTTTGGTATTGCAGGTCTAGTCTTCGGCCAGACACATTACGCCGGAGGCGATGACCTACTAATCTAATCTGTCACGCTACAATCCACCTGTAGTGAGGATAGGGATAGTATTGACAAGCAAATAGTATAAATTGAGCAGCCGTGATCTACGAATTTTACGGCTGGTTATAACGCCCCCACTTTAACCATTTTGCCATCTTGCTCGGCCGAGGCGCGGATCGCATCCCAGAGGCGCGCCATGCGTAAACCGACTTCGGGCGGACAGGGGTTGGGGATTTCGCCTTGGCGTACGGCCAGAAATTGTTGCCAGACGCCCTGGGATCTGGGCAATTCCACGGGCTCCGGTTGCGCAGCATCGGGACGCTGCACGTTGAGAAATTTGCCCCAAATATCGGTAAAAATCACCCCTTGCTGACAGAAAACGCGCACATCAGAAGTCGAGCGGGTGCAGGTGTCGCCACAGGCGTTGAAGGTAACCAGCGCGCCGGACTTGAGCCGCCCAATCGCTGCGCCGCGAATGTCAACCGGTGTGTCCATGTTGTCCAACCAGGCAGCGATTTCGACAAAATCTTCGCCGGCCAGGTCGGCAATCGTGTTGAGCATGTGGGCGCCGGTATCAAAAAAGAAGCCGCCACCGGCGATTTCCGGTATTTGCCGCCAAGTGCCAATGTTGGGGGTGCGCCAGTTTTCCCAGGCCATGCCGGTAATGTTGAGGATCTTGCCCAGTTGATTGGCGCGCAGCATCTGCACCGCCGTGCGAATTTGGGGCGAAAGGCTGCCGGGGAAGGCGACGACGAGCAGTTTACTTGTTTGGTCACGCGCCTGGATCAAGCGTTCGGCTTCAGTCGCGTTGATCACCATTGGTTTTTCCAGCAGCACATCGAGCCCGCTTTGCAGACAAGCCTCGGTTTGCGCATAGTGATAAGCATGTGGGGTCATGATAAAGGCGGCGTCCAACTCATCGGCGTAGCGTGCCAGCAACTGTTCTAAGTCTGGCTCGTTGGGTGGTGGTGTCAAACCGTGGCTTTGAAACAGATCACACGCCGCAGCATACGCCGCAGATGAAGGCTCACAGACCACGCGAATCGAAGTGGTATCCTGCTGCGCCAACATCGCTCGAATATGACCCAATGCCATGCGTCCACAGCCGATCAGGGCAGTTTGAACTTTCGGCTGAACTACAGATTTCATGACAAGTTCCTTTAAACTGATTGTTCTACGTTAGAATGCTTGATAATTTAAGCCTGGGAACGCGCCCAGGGGGCACCCGATCCCTGGCGGCCTCTACGAATACTTGCCGCCAGGGATGGCGGCGATCCCAGGCTTAGTCGTCACAGTAATTTTAATTTTCTAGTAATTGATTCTCATTTCACTGCCCTGTAAACTGAGGTGGCCGTTTTTCTACAAACGCCCGATAGCCTTCCTGATAATCTGCGGTCGCGACATTGGCAAAGCCCTCATCGAATTCTTCGGCTGATAACGGTTGCGGATCAAGCAGGCGCCGGGCGAACTTTTTATGCCAGCGGTTGGAAAGCGGCGCGCCATCGGCAATGCGGCGCGCGCTGGCATAGGCCGCTTGCTCTACCTGAGCATCGGGTACAACGCGCGTTACCAGCCCCTTTTCTTTGGCTTCTGCGGCGTCAAAGACCCGCCCTTCAAGCAGAATTTCCAGCGTCGTCGCCCGTCCTACCAGTTCGATTAGGGTACTTATTTCGGGATAGGCCAGGATCACACCAATCCGGTTGACCGGCACCCCGAAACGGCTGGACTCTCCACAGATGCGCAGATCGCACGAAATCGCCAACTCTAGGCCGCCGCCGACACAGATGCCTTTGATCAACGCGACGGTTGGGTGGTGACAGTCGCGCAGGGCGCGCATGGCCGTGTGCATGGCTTGGCCGTAGCTACGGGCTTGCGCCGGCGTAGCGCGTTCGCTTTCGAAGGCAGTGATATCCGCACCGGGTGAAAATGCCCGATCGCCTGCCCCACGCAAGACGATACAGCGCAAGCTATCTTCCGCCGCCAGTTCGTTGATTACTTCGCCGATGCGCACCCAAAGCGCCCGGTTGAGCGCGTTGAGTTTTTCGGGCCGGTTTAAGATCACGGTCGCAATATCGCCGTTGCGTTCGACTAAGACAAGTTCGCTCATACATGGAATCCTAACTTGGGTGCGCTAGAACTAAAAATATCTGTAAACACGGATGAGGAAAACACGGATAGACATTAAAATAAATCCGTGTTTTCCTCATCTGTGTTTACAAGTTTTTTCTGGGGACAATAGGCCGTACGAACTAGCCAAATGACCTTATCAGCCCTGCGCCAAAAATCTTATCTGCGCCGCGCTTAACTGCACATCACCCGCCGTCAGGCTATCTTGTAACTGGTCGAGATTTTGGCAGCCCACGATTGGGATGGTGGGAAATGGTTGTGAGGTTAGATAGCCGAGCACAATTTGCGTAATCGATAAACCGGTTTCTGTACTCAGTTGTTGGATGCGTTGCAGACGCTGCTGGTTTGCTGGGCTTTGATACATGCGTTGCGTATTGGGTCTGATCCGATCCTGCTGCCCCTGCGCTAGTTTATTGAAAATGCCGTTGGCCTGCGACGAGTAGGGAATCGCGGCAAGACCGCTCGTTTTGTGGAATTGCCACATCGGCTCATCCATCAGCGCCAGCGTTGGGTCGCCAATCGCCGCGTAATCGATCACACCGATGTTCCACAAGGGTTGGTTGGCCGCAAAGCCGTGTAAGCCGTGTTGCGCGGCATAGTTCTGCGCCGCTTGGATGCGCGACGTTTGCCAGTTCGAGCAGCCAAAGGCGCGAATTTTACCAGCCTGTACCTGTTCGTTCAACGTGTCAATAATTTCATCCACCGCGTGGCTGGGCGCGTCGCGGTGCAACCAGTAGATGTCGATGCAATCAGTTTGCAAATTTGCCAAACTGTTGTCCAGATCAGCCACAATGTCGGCGCGGCGCATGCGTGAAATTTGCATCGTCCCCAACTCTGGATGCGCACCTTTG